>CAYXDZ010000057.1:0-12908 GCA_964463815.1 uncultured Verrucomicrobiota bacterium
AATTTCACACTCCTGCTCCGCAAAATAGCTCAAGGCCATGATCGTGACGACTTCGAAAAAAGTCGGATGGCCAAGCCCGCTGTCGGCATCCTTGACTTCCGCCAGCTGCCACCAACCGCGACGACCACCTTCGGCAAGTTGATCACGCACCCGGTCAACCAACCGCACGATGTCAGCCTCGGCGGGCAGCTTTCGGTTGACCTGAAAGCGTTCTCCAAAGTGAACCAGGTGCGGTGAAGTAAACAATCCCGTTCGCAAACCACCGGCGCGATAGATCGCTTCCAACAGCGCGCACACGGAGCCTTTGCCGTTGGTGCCGGCCACGTGGATGAAGCGCAGCCGCTCGTGGGGATTGCCCGCCAACGCGGCCAACCGCCGGGTGCGCTCGAGTCCAAAATTTGCGCCGAACAACTGCAGGCCGTAGAGGAACTGGATGGCGTCGTCGTAGGTCATGGAGGGGGCAGCATGAGCGGGGAACAAAGCCGGGCAACGGTCATGCTCAGAATTCACCGAGCTTCTTGGAGAAAGGCCACCAGATCGCGCAGATCAGCCGGCCCCATCCCGGCTTCCAAGCCTTCGGGCATCAGCGAGGTGCCGGTCGATTCCAATCGTTGAATCTGGTCCCTCCGCAGGCTCGTGCGCAGCCCCTGCGCCTGCAACAGCGTGATCGCCTCCGCGGTCTCGGCCGTGAGAATCCCGGTCAACAACTCGCCGTCCTTCGTCTCGACGGCGACGCCAAGGTAGTTCGGGTTGATGGCCATGTTCGGATCGAGAATGTTCGATACCAGGTCCTCCACACTGCGATGGGACAGGCCCGTCAAATTGGGGCCGACATCGTGACCCAACGTGCCGGCCAGATGACACGACGCGCAGACCTGTTCATAGACGACCCGCCCTTTCGCGGCATCGCCGGTGGGCGGCAGCTTCGCCAGCCATTCCTCGACCTTCGCCTGGCGGTTGCCGTATTCGCCGTCGCCGATCAACTTGCGGGCGCGCTCCTTGATCTCCGCCGAACTCCACGAGATCAACCGGCGGCGGTCCTCCAGATCGAGATTCAGTTCACCGAGCTTCACGCGTTCACCTTCAATCGCATCGAGCAACAACGCGTGGTAATCGCGGCGACTCAACAGGAGCGTGGTCACCCCGCGCTTCAGCGAAGGATGAATCTCGCGCCAGCGTTCGAGAAGACCCCGGGCTATGGCGACATCTGAGGGGCCGCGCAAAACCTCCAACGCCGCGCGCTGAAGTTCGACCGGCGTGAGGCTGGAGAACAGCGGCAGCAACACGGGCATGAACTGGCCGGGTTCGGCCAGCGCCAGCAATTCGATCGCCGACACTCGCGACGAGGCAGGCTGGTCAGCAGCGACAGCAATTTTCAGCGCTTCGTCGATGGCGGCCGTCTGCGAAGGGGACACCGGCAGTCCGAGTTGGCGCTCGAGCCGCCAGACACGGCGCTTGAAATCGAGTGGCGCGTCCTGGGCGCACGCTTCCAGCGCGGCGGCCAGTTTGGCGGTATCTCCCAAGGTACCACCGCGCCTGCCGAGGCCCTCACGCAAACCTTCCAGCACCGGCCCGGCCAGGGACTGTCGTTGCCCGATCAAGGCGGTAACGACCTGCCCGACAGCTTCCGCATTGCCGCGCGCACCGACCAGCGCAGCGAGATCACGGGCGACGGCAGCATGTGATTCGAAGGATTCCGTCGCGTCAGCCTGCTGGAACCATTCCGTCAGAACCAGATGTTCACCACCCGGCAAGGCGCTCAACACAGCCAGCCGCGACCAGCGATGTTCGCCGTCCTTCCGCAGACCCGCCAAGACCGCATCGGTGGACAACTCGACGCCGCGGGCGGCAAGGAAACGAACTCTCACGCCCGGATGCCCCACCGCCAGCGACTGCAACCGCCCGGTCACTTCCGGACTGCGGCTTGCAAATCCCGCGGCGACTTGAACCGCGTTCTCAACCACTTGTTCATCGGGATCGTTGAGCGCAACCAGCAGCACGCTTTCGCCGAGTTCGCCGAGGCCTTGCAACGTCCATAGTGCATGCACCCGTGCGAGAGCGTTCGCGCCGGACTTCACGAGGTCTTCCAACGGGGCCGTCGTAACGAGGTGATTGTTCTCCACGATCAATCGCTGGGCCGTCATGCGCCGCCATTGATTGGGGCTGCCCAGTTCTTCAACCAGTTCGGAGGGCGTCATCGTCGCGAGCGGTTTTTGAGCCTGGGTCACGCCTTTCTTCGGCAACAAACGATAAATGCGTCCGCGATCATCGCCCGCGCGGAGGTCGAGCGTCTCGCGCATTTTGGCGGGAATGTAATCGGGATGCTCGATCACGTCGCGGTGCATGTCAGCCAGGTAGAGCGCGCCATCCGGACCGAGTTCGAGCGTGGTCGGCCGAAAAGCCGGATCGGTGCTGGCGATGAATTCCTTGGTCTGTTCCTCGGGTGACCGACTCGCCACGAAGATCGGACCGGCCGGACTGAGCACATCGCGATGGACGAGATTGCCCACCATGTCGGCCACGGTGACGTTGCCGGCCAGATCGGCCGGGTAGTCTTGATGCCCGATGAAACCCACCGCACCCGCCGCCGAAAAATAGCCCGCCTGTTCGGGATGATTGGGCCGCGTCTGCGCCTCGCTGATCGCGTGGATGCGCGCCATCTCGCCGTGATCCGAAATGCTGTGCGTGCCGGCCACGGGCGGCAGACCAGCATTCCGCGCCAGCACCCGGGCGGGCATGATCCGCATCTGCATGTGATTCACATTGTGCGGCGTGAAGCTGCGCCCCCAAGCATCGAACACCAACCCAAAACCGCCGCCGGTGGTGTAGGTGGTTTCGATCTCGCCCAGGTCGGGCTTCAACCTGAAATCCAAGTTGCCCAACCGCAGCGCGTCCCCCCGTTTGCGCGTCGAGACCACCTCGCCACCGGGACCGCCGTTGACGCCGTGCAGCCAGTTGTCCAGCCCCCAGCGGAGACCGCTCATGTTGCCATCCGTCACGGCGCGGCGAAAGCCACGGTACAACACCTCGCGCACGTCGGACCTGCCATCACCGTCGGTGTCTTTGAGGAAGACAATCTCCGGCGGTGCGGTGACGATCACCCCATCGCGGTATGGCGCGATGGAGGTCGGGTAGCTCAGTTTCTCGGCGAACACCACGCTGCGATCCGCCCGGTCGTCGCCGTCCGTGTCCTCCAGCAACCGCACCGTGCCGCCCGGCTGGTTATCCGGTGGCAGGCCATACGGATAATCCCGCATCTCGACGACATACATCCGTCCCGCCGCGTCGAAGCAGAGGGCCACCGGATCAACCACCTGCGGCTCTTGTGCGAACACATGAACTTCCAGGGCCGGATGCACTTCGATGACGGAAGGCAGGGAGGCGGCCCTGCCCGCCACCAGACTGGCGGCCAGGCCGGCCAAGGTAATCAGAGTTCGAGGACGCGTGAACATGGGTGCAGTCTGCCCATGCTTCCCCGATAATTGCAACCGGTCCGACACGGCAAAGCACGGCGGCAACGTTTCACTAAAAACCCCGGTTGCCCCGACTCCGCGATTGCGGTATTGAAAACCGGATGTTCAACCGACGTGGCTTCTTGAAGAGCGCCTCCGTGGCGGCGGCGGGTTCGGTGGGAATGGCCCACATTGCCCGCCCGGCCGAGGTGCAGCACGCCCAACGCGGCCAGGCACCGCGCCATATCATTCATCTGGTCAGCGACGGCATGAGCGCGGGCACGCTGAGTTGCGCCGATCAGTTGTCCCAGCTTTTGCGCGGCCGCGACTCGACGTGGATGACGCTCGGTCGCAAACCCACCACCACTCACGGGCTGATGAACATGCGGTCGCTGAATTCCCTGGTGACGGATTCTTCGGCGGCGGCTTCGAGCTGGGGCAGCGGGACGCGCATCATCAATGGCAAGGTGAACCGGATGTCCGACGGCCGGCCGCTGAAGACTTTGTATGAACTGCTGCGCGAGGCCGGCTGGCGTACGGGACTGGTCACCACGTCGGAGATCACGCACGCCACGCCGGCCGGGTTTGTCGCGTGCGTGGAAAAGCGCGATGAAGCCACCACCATCGCCCGGCAGTATCTGGAGCGCGAAGTGGATGTGCTCCTTGGCGGAGGCGCGAAGTTCTTCGATCCCAAATACCGGCTGGACAAGCAGGACCTGCGCGCTGCGTTTGCCGGCGCGGGTTACTTCGTCATGGACCACAAGGCGCAACTGTCCGCCGCGCCGGGGGACCGCCGGTGGCTGGGCTTGTTCGCCCGCGGTCATGTGCCGTACACCATTGATCATCTCGCCGACACGAAGCTTCTGGCAAAAGTGCCCACGCTGGCGGAAATGACGGTCGCCGCCCTGCGCCGCCTGGAGCACTCGTCACACTTCATGTTGCAGGTCGAAGGAGCGCGCATCGATCACGCCTGTCACAACAACGATGCCGCGGCGACGTTTCATGATCAGCTCGCCTTTGATGAGGCCCTCGACGTCTGCCTCGAGTTTCAACAACGGGTGCCGGAGACGCTGCTTGTGATCAGCACCGATCACGGCAATGCCAATCCCGGCCTGAACGGCACCGGCGATTCGTACAAAGACAGCTCCGCCCGCTTCGCCAATCTGAAGCACGTGAAACGCTCCTTCGTGGCGATGCTGCCCGCGCTCAAGCGTCAGCCGGCGGAAACGTCCGAAGGCACGGAAACGGACGCAGAAGCCGACAAGGCGCGTGAAGCCGCCAAGTCCAAGGAAGAAAAGGAACAGGAGCGGATTCAGAAAAAGATTCAGGACGAAGATGTGGCCACGCCAACCGAGATAATTGAGATCATCGCGGAGGCCACGGGCTACAAGGTGCCTTACGAAAAGGCCCAGGCATTGCGCAGCCATTTGACCGGTGCGGCCAAGGCCCTGTATGACATGCGCAAATCCGATGTCTGCGCGCTGGGCGAGGTGCTGTCCAACTTCCACGCCGTGGGCTTCACCGGCACGGCGCACACGTCGGATTACGTTCCGGTCATGGCCGTGGGTCCGGGGGCGGAGAAGTTTGCGGGCTATATTCAGAACACGGACGTGTTCCGGCATTATCTGGAGTTTGCAAAGATTGATTTCCGCAATCCCGACGAACCGTTGACCGCCAGGTATGATGCCGCCGCTGGTGGCGTTGAGAACGTCGAGGAATACCAACTCGTGTAACGCAGGCCCATTCGTTCGGAAGCCCGCGCCGCTGACCTTACTTGGCCGGCTTTGCGGCGGGACGGGGCAACCAGATTTCGCCCATGGGGCCATGAAGCCAGTACTTCGGAAAGGACGGGGGATTTACCTTCAAGCCACGGTCGTCCATTTCCCCGTTGGTGGAGGCCATGAACAAATTGTTGCCGATGATGCCGTCATAGTAGGCAAGACTGCCGTCCGGCTGCCGGGAGGCGAAATCATGCACCAGCACCGGCACGTTGCGCCACTGGATGATCTGTCCGTCCAGTCCAAGGATTTCGAGTGAGTCGATGACGTAGCCGTCCGCCTTGATCTCGCGGTCGTTGATGCCGACGAACGAGTCCTTGAATTCCGGTTCGCTGTAAACGGGGCTGCCGTCGGTCACCAAACCCAGTTGAAAAGCCAACCGGCGCGAGATCAGGGTGATCGACGAACCCGTGTCGAACAGCAGATTGCCCAGCGTTTGTTTGCCGAGATGACTCGCACGCACCCCGGGCAGCAAAGGCGTCGTGGCCGTGGGCGTGGCGCGGGTGGCCAGGTTGGGACCATCGGTGTAGCGCAACGGCAGGCGCACCACCGCATTGGTAGGGCGGAACGCAGGCGGCAGCAGGCGCACCCGCGGACCGGCCGTGATGCCCTGCAAGGACTCCTCGAAGGCACGCGCGCTGGTCATGTCCAGCGGCTCGGCCAGCATCGCCGGAGTGGCGTTCTCGTTGTCGATCTCGATCACGAAGTTCCGGATCGCGGCCATCCCGATCAGGTTCGCGCCGTCGGGGCTGACCCGCCGCTGTGGTTGGTAAGGTTTCAACTCGAGTCCGAAGCGCGCGTCCTCCTGAACCAAAGTAAAGGGCGTGGACGGCAGGTCGTTCAGCCGCCCCTCCGACCCGGCGAGTTTCAACGGATAAATCCAGGACATGCCCTTCAAGCCCTCACCGTCCGTACCGCTGACCACGGCGACCGTGTCCCCGTAGTTTCGCAAACCGAAGCGCGCGGCGGTGTCCTGATTCACCGTATGACCGTCCGCGCCGGTGTCGAGCACGGCGGTCCACCAGGCGTGGCGCCCGGCGGAGGCGGCCAGGTTGAGGTCCATGTAATCACCGTTCAACGCGCGGGCGCGTTGCAACACGTCGTGAGCGGGACGCCCCACCACGGGCTGGCCGTTGAAGAGGATTTGCGCGAACACCCGCGGGTAGCCCATGGAGGAACGCAGCGCCCCGTCGATCACGATGGGCTCGGGAGCCTCGGCCATTGCCGGCTGTTGTGGCCGGGCCTCGCGTACCGGGGGCTGACGGACGGGGAGTTGGCGGGCGGGCAATTCGCGTTGCGGCCGGGACTCGGCAGCGTCGAGCGAGGCTGCTTGGTGGCTTAGCATCAGCAGGCCCGTAAGAAGCATTCGGGGGACTGCCGGCCGAAGATCATTCAAAAGTCTCATTGATCCGCAAACTAACCGTTACCCGGCTCCCACGCAATGGAGTCTTGCCATGATCCAAGCGCGACCGGCATTCTGCGCGGAGTTCAAATCTACCTCACTGTTATGTCATCACTCGCTGGAAAACTGGGAATCGTCTTCGGAGTCGCCAACAAACGCTCGATCGCCTGGGCCATTGCCCAAGCCTGGCACAAGGCGGGCGCCCGGCTGGCCTTCACGTATCAGGGCGAGCGGCTCAAGGACAACGTCGAGGAACTCGCCGGCACGTTCGGCGCGGACACCCTGATCCTGCCGTGCGACGTGACCAAGGACGAGGACATTGCCCGCGTTTTCCAGACGGTGGGCGAGCAGTTCGGCAAGCTCCACCTGCTGCTGCACTCCGTGGCCTTCGCGCCCAAGGATGCGCTGGAAGGTGACTTCGTGAACACCAGCCGCGAGGCCTACCGCATCGCCCACGACATCAGCGCCTACTCGCTGGTCGCCCTTTCGCGCGCCGCGCTGCCCCTCATGACCGAGGGTGGCAGCATCGTGGCCATGAGCTATTACGGCGCGGAGAAGGTGGTCCCGCACTACAACGTGATGGGCGTGGCCAAGGCATCCCTCGAAGCCAGCACCCGCTATCTCGCCTACGATCTCGGACCAAAGAAGATTCGCGTGAACTGCATCAGCGCCGGTCCGATGAACACCCTTGCCGCCCGCGGCATCGCCGGTTTCACCGACATGCTCAAGCACTACGAGGCGCATTCGCCGCTCAAGCGCAATGTGCTGCCGGAGGAACTGGGTGCCACTGGAACCTTCCTCGCCAGCGACGGTGCCGCCGCCATCACCGGTCAGGTGATCTACGTGGACAGCGGTTACCAGATCATGGGGATGTGACGTGGAGAGGGTGAGCACCGGACTCCGGCCAAGCGAGTGCGCTGCGAGGTTTGGATGTGCGTTCGTGGCCCCCTCACAAGCCGGCTTCACTGGGGCGGTTTGGTTTCCGCTTTCGCGCCGTTGCCGTTCATCTTGGGGATCATGCGCTTGAGCTTGCGCAGCCAGCGACGCGCCCAGACGAACTCCGTTGCCAGAATGGCCAGACCCAGCGGGATGACCACCACAGCCGGCCCCGGCAGGACCAGCATCGCCACGCCGATCAGCACCACCGTCCCGCCGATGGTGGCAATGACGATCCGCCGGGCCATTCGCAATGAATAGCCCACAACACCTTCTTCGGCTGGCGCGCCAGCAGAGGAGGCGGCCGGTTTTGAAGCCGGCTTGGTTTGGTTTTTTTCGGCGAGATCGTGATTCACCGGTAGCAATTCCCCCATCTGGTCATTCGCCTGTCGCTCAGGAAACGGGCACTGTCAACCCTGTACAAAAAAATGGAAGGTATTCGCCGAATTCGATGACGGCACTCCCTGCGCACCCATGCTGAAATCCCTACAGCGCGTTGCTGATCAACTTGACCCGCAAGGCCGATGCCTGGCCGGGCGGGAGCTTGATCTGGTTGCGGGCGACGTTGCCCGACTCGACGCAAATCATGCGGAGATACTCGTCATTGCCGAAGTCGGGCAGTCGCTGGGACTTCTCGATCCAAGGATTCCAGACCACCGTGGAATGGCTGCCGGTGGTTTCGACGCGGATCTTGCGACGCAGTGACTGGTCGATGATCTCCACCGGCCCCGGCACATCGAGATAAACCCGGTCCGTCTCGCCCGTGATGTGGATGGGTTCCGGGCCCTGCCGGCGCATCGCGAAGTCCGCCATCTTGTCGAGATACTCGGCACCCTGCAAACCGAGCACGCTGACGCGGGCGATGTCGCCCACCAGAAAATAGGTGTGCAGGCAGTTTTCAAATTCAAACACCTGTTCCTCCGTGTTGTTGGTAACCGTCAACTCGCAGATCAAAGTCTCACCCACCGTGACGGAATAATTCACCAAGGCGGCGGGGTACAGCGCGGACTCGGGGGACTCCGGCAGGCGAAATTGCAGGCGCACGCTCCCGTTGGGCAGGTTGGAAATCTCCCAGAGTTCCCAGGACTGGGTGCGGGCAAAACCGTGGGATCCCTGGCCATCCCGGGCGCCGAACCAGGGATAGATCACCGGAATGCCGCCCCGGATGGGATGGCCGCGCTCGAATTGGCTGACCTGGCTCAGGAACAGCAGGGGCCGTTCGTCCTTGCGCTGGAAATGCGTCACATGCGCGCCCTGCTGGTAAATCTCCGCCGTGGCCACGGCGGTCGCGACTTCGATCTTGGGGAGCCCGCCGTTGCCTTCCAGGAAGGTCACGCGGCCGGGGATTTCGAGCTTTCGCTGCCAATCGAAGAAATAGGTGGTGGACATATTACAATCCGCTTGGTGCTTGGCTATCAAAGTCAGGCCGGGGCCGCCAGTGTTTGTTTGTGACTTTTGCGCCCCCGCGCGTCGGCTCACCGGGCATAACCCGCGGGCACCAGGGTCGGATCGATCTTCGCCAATGCGTCCCCGGCCCAGGTGACCATGAATGGATCGTCGTCCCGGAGGATGTCCTCCAACACCGGGATGGCATCCCGATGATGAAACGCGATTGAGGCCAGGCAGAGCGCGGTGGCATGACGCACGTCCGTGCTGGGATCACGCAACCGTGTCAGCAGAATGGACCCGGCTTCGTGGCCATGCGCCCCGAACAAGCTGATTGTGACCACCGCGTTGAGGCGGACGGCAGCCTCCGGACTTTCGAGGAGTCGCAAGACTTCAGCCAAAGCCGGTCCCCGAATGCGACTCAAGGCCAACCCGGCGGCCGGCGGCATCCGCAAGGGCCGGGGGTTCCGCTCGCGTTCCAAAGCAGCGATCAAGGTCGGAATGGCGGACTGGGCGGCAGCCCCGATCTGGCCGAGGGCGGCCACCGCCTCCACCCGCAGGGATTCGTCAGCTACCGCCTCGGCGATGATCGTGACGGTGTCTGCGGTTTCGCCAGTCGTCTTGAACAGAGTTGTCGCGGCCCGAAAGCGGACGGGCAGCGAACGACTTTGCAAACTGCGCTCCAAGACGGTGCGCGTCCGCTCGTCGGGCAACCCGTGGGCGGCCAACGCCCCAAGCGCGGCGGCGGCCACGGCTTCTTCGGCAGAACCGGCGGCGGCCAGCAGACCGGCGGTCACGCTTTCGTTGGCCGCCCATTCCTGTCCGAACACGCGTGCCAGGGCGACCTTCACTTCGGGAGGGCTGCGCTCGAACGCCACGAGCAACCTCGGCAGGGCGACGACTGCGCTCGCGTTCATGCGTTCCAAAATCTCCGCGGCGCGCAAGGCCAGCTCGCGCCCGGGATTCGTCGCCAGGATGTCCGCCAGCACCGGCGCGGCGTCCGGTCCGAGACGGATCAATGCCACCGCGGAGTTTTCGCGCACCTCCCAGTGCTCATCTCCAGCCGCTCGCAAGAGCGCCGGCACCGCGTCCCGGGCGGTGGACCCGAGGCTGCCCAGCAGGACCGCGACGGCGCTTCGGGTGGCCCGCTCATTGGCCACCGGGAACCGACCGGGCAGAAACTGATTGCCCACGCGGGCAAGCCATCGGCGCCACCGTGGTGGTTGCGCCTCCAGGCGGTAAATCAAACCGGGCAACGCGGCGGCAGAATGGGTGCGCAACATGGCGGCGGCACGGTCTTGCAGGTTGCGGTTGGCAACGGTCAACTCGGCCACCCAGGCGGCCAGCGGCCGGCGCTCGATGACGGGGTTCAGCCGCCGGGCATCCCACCACGCCAGCGCCAGCACGCCGGTGAGGACGATCAGCAGTGCCAGCAGGAAAAGACCTTGTCGGCGGGGGTTCATGTCACCGTAATCTTGCCATTGAATGCACCGCCGGCCATTCTCGTCCGGTCTTTGCAAAACTTAAACTGAAATTCATGACCGCACACAAACGCACGCTCCTCGCCCTCACTTGCACAGCCTCCCTGCTGGCCACAATTGCCCTCGCGGAGGTGAACGTCAGCAAGCTCCCCGCACCCGCCGCCAAGACGGGTGTCACCTACGAAAAAGACATCAAGCCGCTGGTCGAAGCCAGTTGCCTGAAGTGCCACAGTGGCGACCGGCCCAAGGCCAAGTACAGCATGGAGACGCTTGAAAACATCCTCAAGGGCGGTTCCAGCAAGGAGGCCGCCGTGATCGCCGGCAAGAGTGACCAGAGCCCGTTCGTCTGGTACATCGCCGACCTCGTGGAGGAAATGGAGATGCCGCCGCTCGACAAGCGCGACACCTATCCCGTGTTCACGAAGGAACAGGTCGCCCTGGTCCGGGCCTGGATCGATCAAGGCGCGAAGTAATTCCGCTTCCGAAAAGCGCAAAGCCCCGGTCGCACTTAACGCGCCGGGGCTTTTGCGTATCCTTTCCAAATTCAGGTGAGCGCGAAGCGCGGCCATTGGTCGTCGCGCACCTGCCGCGCGGCGTGCAATGCACCGAGGGCGACGAGCGATAATTCCCCGGGCTCGATGACTTCCACCGCCAGCCCTTCAAGACCGTTGCGAGCAAGTCGCATTGCCAGCACGGGAGCCAGCCGGTTCAAACGGCTGCCACCGCCGGTCAGGTAAATTTGCTTGGGACGCTCGCCGGCGTCGCCGCCCTGCTCCAGCAAGGTCTCGATGAGCTGTTGCGCCTGGGCCAGCCAGGCTTCGCCGGCGCGGCGCAGCGAGTTGGTCAGGACCACATCGCGTTCGACGCCGTCCACCGTGATTTTGACGGCCACGGCGGAAGCCGGTTCTCCGACGAAGCCGAAGTTCTCCAGCCAGTCGCGAACCTGTGAAGGCTCCGGCCGAAACGCCGGGTACTCCTGGCGCAAGGCCTCGCGCACGAGCAACTCAACCTGCCGGCCACCGAACGCCTGCCCCACCATGTCGTTCACCCCCGGATAGCGCGCACCCGCGCGAACGGCTTCCGTGCTGCCGGCACCCAGATCCACCACCAGCGCCTCGCCGCGGTCTTCAATCGCGGGGGAACTCTGTCGCAAATGTTGCCGCAAACCAACTCCGGCCAGATACGGTCGCGGGAGAAATACAACTTGATCGAACAAACCGCGCAATGCCTGCCGCAAATGATGCCGGCCCTCGGCGGACAGGGTTACCGGCTCGGCCACCACGGCCCGACACAGAAGCGCTTCCGAACGGCGCATCAGATCCCGCAAGTGCCGGGCGAGTTCGCGCGCCATCAACGGATCGGCAATGTCGCCATCCTGCCAGGGCTGAAATTTTTGAAAGCGCGGCCCCTTGCTCAAGGCATCCGCACCGAAATACAGAAACGGGGAGAGCGTCTTTTCGTCCTCGGGCAACTGGCTGGCCACGACCGAGGGAATGGACCGGCGCAGGTAGTATTCCTCGACTCCCGGCACCGCCGCGATCAAGCGGGTTTCGTTCGCACCAAAATCAATTCCGAGCACGAGGGTCTGCCGTTCGACCCGCGGGCCAGTCGTTGCGGAGGGTGGGCCGGCTGGTCGTTCCTCGCGGGCGAGCAAACTGCGCAGCCCGCCGACAACCGGCTTCGTCAGGCGCGAAGAATCCCTGCTGGGCGGCACCGGCTTCCGCCGGACCATGTTGGCAATTGTGGCGAGGCTCATGTTACACCAACACCGCCGCGCGGGCGGTGAATGCGGATTCCCGGAGGTCCTGGCTCACCAGCTCGTCGATGATGGCCGGCAGATCGTCGAAGTTCGGCAAGGCGCGGCGTTCAGCGGGTGCGACCTGCGGAAGGCGCACCATCGGAAAGCTGGTCGCAACCTCGCGCTCCACCGCCGGTCGGGCGGTGCGCACCGACGAAGTGGCCAGCCGTCCCAAGGCCTCGTTCACGTGCTCCATCTGCAGTTCCATCACTTCCCGGACCTCCTCGGCGACCTGGAGGCAGAGCGACGGAATCAAGACCTCCTGCATCTGGCGCAGGATGATTTGTTGCGTCAGCCACACGTCGTCGATGCGCTTTTGTTCCGCTTCGAACAAATCACTCAAGCGCTCGCGACGATCCGGTTCGCTCAAACCGGAAACGCGGGACCAGGCCCCGATGGTTTCCGGCAACCGACGTTCAAGGATCTCGTCCGCCTCGGTGGACTTGCCTTCGCGCCGGAAAAGGCACGCCTGGCGAAAGTCATTTGCAATCTGCCGCCACAAGCGGTTGCGATCAGGTTGGTAATTGCTGGCACTCATTGACTTACGCTAAGCAGCGGCCGTACCCGACCGATTATCCCTTAATTTGGAAGCACTTACGAAAACAACCCCCGATGTGTCGGCAACTTTTTCCCGGTCAACCAATATCAAAACTGCCGAAGGTGAGAGCCACCGAC
>CAYXDZ010000058.1:0-12714 GCA_964463815.1 uncultured Verrucomicrobiota bacterium
ATCAGGGGAAGTGCGATAACGGCCTCCATACATGCCGGCCGGGAAGATTCAAAATGAGTTCCAAGTGGTGCGCGCGGCGGGGGTCGAACCCACAACCTTCGGCTTCGGAGACCGACGCTCTATCCAATTGAGCTACGCGCGCAACGGCCGCGAATCTTGCGACTCCCCAACGACCACGCAAGCCCTTATTTGACCAGCCGCTGGGAGTGAAAAAAGAAGTGGTGCCCCGGCTAGGACTCGAACCTAGGACCAATTGATTAAGAGTCAACTGCTCTACCAACTGAGCTACCGAGGCACTCAGGGCCGCAAAACGTAATGAGCACCCAAACCCGGTGCAAGCCGTAATTTTCCCGGATCGGTTCAGGATTTGAACGCACTTCAAACGATGAGCCTCAAGCGGCGGCGGCCCGATCGCTTATTGAAATTTTGCCGGACGATTGTTGCTGCGTGGTTTGACCCGCGCCCATTCCCGTGTGAATCATCCCGCGTGGCAGCGACTCCCATTCTCGAAGTGCAACGGCTCACGCGCACCTATCAAACGGCAACCGAGCCGTTGACGGTGCTTCAAGACATCAGCTTCGCGCTCGCGGCCGGGGACGCCTGCGCCATCGTCGGGCCGAGCGGCAGCGGCAAGACGACGTTGCTGGGTCTGTGCGCCGGCCTCGATCTCCCCTCCACCGGAACCGTCCGGGTCAACGGGATCGATCTTGGACAGCTCGATGAAGACGGCCGGGCTAGCGTGCGCAACGAGCACGTCGGCTTTGTGTTTCAGAACTTCCAACTGCTGCCCACGTTGACGGCGCTGGAGAACGTGATGGTGCCCCTGGAACTCCGCGGAACCAATCACATCGCGCCCGAGGCGAAGGAGCTGTTGCAACTGGTGGGTCTCGGCGAACGCCTTCACCATTATCCGGTGCAACTTTCCGGCGGCGAACAACAACGGGTCGCGCTGGCCCGCGCGTTCATCAACCGTCCCAAGCTGCTGTTCGCGGACGAGCCGACCGGCAATCTCGACACGGAAACCGGCCACCAGATCATCGAGGCGTTGTTCCAGCTCAATCGCGAGCGGGGCACGACGCTGGTGCTGGTCACGCACGATCAGGAACTGGCTGAGCGCGCCGGACGCGTGATCCGGCTCAAGGGCGGCGCGCTGATCAGCGACTCCCACAAGCCATGACCGCCCTGCTCCGCAACCTGTGCGCCCGCTGGACCTGGTTGATGGCCTGGCGCGACAGCCGCGCGAGCCGGCGCAAACTGCTGATGTTCTCCTCGTCGATCGTGCTCGGCATCGCCGCGTTGGTGGCCATCGGTTCGTTTGGTGCGAGCCTGGAACGGGCGATCAGTGACCAATCCAAGGCGTTGCTGGGGGCGGACCTGGTCATCCACACCCGCGTGAAACCGGAGGGCGAGCGCGCGCAATTTCTGGGCTCGGTCCCGGGCGAGTCATCGTTGGAGATCAACTTCGCCTCGATGATCTACTTCCCGCGCACCGAGGGCACGCGGCTGGTGCAGATTCGCGCCATCGCCGGGGGCTTTCCGTTCTACGGCGAGTTGGAAACCGTGCCGGCCAGTGCCGGTCGCGAGTTCAAAGAATCCGGGGGCGCGCTGGTGGATGAAGCCCTGTTGCTGCAATTCGAAGCTGAAGTCGGCGATGAGATTCGCATCGGCAAACTGGTCACCCGGATCGCCGGCAAGCTGCTGAAGGTCCCCGGCGAAACGATGGCATTCTCGACAATTGCTCCGCGCGTTTACATTCGGGACGCGGACCTCGCGGCCACTGAACTGCTCGGGGAAGCCAGCCTCGCCCGCTATCGAACCTACTACCGGCTGCCGGAAGGCGTGGACGCCGAGCAACTCGTGGATGAACTGAGGCCGGAACTCGACCGGCATCAGTTCGGCGTGGACACCGTGGCCGAGCGCCAGCGCGATCTCGGCCGTTCAATGGACAACCTCTATAATATCCTGAACCTCGTCGGCTTCGTGGCGCTGCTGCTGGGCGGAGTTGGGGTGGCCAGCGCCATTCACACGCATGTGAAGGGCAAGCTGGCCTCCGTCGCGGTGCTGCGCTGCCTTGGCTGTTCTTCCGCGCAGACCTTTGCCATCTATCTCGCGCAAGGGATGGCTTTGGGCTTTGTGGGAGCTGTGTTCGGTTCCGCCCTGGGACTGGTGGTGCAAGTGGCGCTGCCGCGCGTGGTGGGTGACTTCATTCCCATCGACGTCACGTTTCATCTGGCGTGGTCGTCGATTCTGGCGGCCGCCGGGATCGGCTTCGGCGCGTGCGTGTTGTTCGCGTTGATCCCGCTGCTGGGCGTCCGCCGTGTGTCACCACTTGCCGCCATTCGATCTTCGTTCGAAAGCAAGCGCGGCATGGATCCCCTGCTCTGGTTGGTGTTCGGTTTGATTGGCGCCTTCATTCTGGGCTTCGCACTGACGCACACCCGGCGCTGGGAGGACGGCTTGGGCTTTGCCGTGGGCTGGGCCACGGCCTTCGGTGCCTTGTGGGTCATTGCCCAAACGGTGGCCGGGCTGACGCGGCGGTTCACGCCGGCCTGGCTGCCATTCGTGTGGCGGCAAGGGCTCTCGAACCTGCACCGGCCGAACAACCGCACCACGCTGTTGCTCTTATCGGTGGGCCTCGGCACGTTCCTGATCCTGACCTTGCACCTGACCCAGCACAGCCTGCTGCAAGGCATCGTCGGCCAGCGGGCGGAAGGTCAGGCCAACGCCATCCTGTTCGACATCCAGCCCGATCAGCGCGAGGGCGTGGCCGCCGTGCTCGCGGAACAAGGGCTGCCGCTGCTCGACGCCGCGCCGATCGTCACGATGCGCATTGCCTCCATCAAGGGAACACCCGTGGAGGAACTGGCCACCAACCGCGGCGACCGGTCCGCTGCCGCCGAAGCCGGTCAACCACGCGAACGTCGGGGCGGACCACCAGGCTGGATCTTGCGCCGGGAATTTCGATCCACGTTCAGTGATCGACTGCGCGATTCGGAGCAACTGGTCGCCGGCGAATGGATTTCTTCCGTTGCGCCCGATACGGAAGTGATCCCCATCTCCGTCGAGGACGGCGTGGCGGAACAGATGAACGTGGGGCTCGGTGACGAGATTGTCTGGAACGTGCAGGGCGTGCCGATCAAGACCCGGGTGGCCAGCCTGCGCACCGTGGACTGGCGGCGCGTGCAACCAAACTTTTTCGTCGTGTTCCCGACGGGCATTCTCGAGGAGGCACCATCCTTCCACATCATCGTCACGCGCGTCGAGGATGCCGCCCAGTCGGCCGCCCTCCAACGCGAGGTTGTGAAGCAATTCTCCAACGTGTCCGCCATCGACCTCACCCTGATCGTTCGCACGCTGGACGCCATCATCGACAAGATCGCGTTCGTGGTGCGCTTCATGGCGTTGTTCACCGTGCTGACCGGGTTGCTCGTGCTCGCCGGAGCCATCCTGACCGGCCGCTTCCAACGGATGCAGGAAAGCGTGCTGTTGCGGACGCTCGGTGCCTCGCGGCGGCAGATCCGGCAGATCTTGTTCGCGGAGTATCTTGCCCTGGGCGGACTCGCCGCATTCACGGGCATCGGCCTTTCGCTGGGGGCGACCTGGGCGCTGGCGAAGTTTGTTTTCAAGACCGGCTTCAGCGCCGAACCGCTGACACTCCTGGGTGCTTTCGTGATCGTCTGCTTGCTGACCACCATCACCGGCATGCTGGCCTCGCGCGGCGTGGGGAATTATCCGCCGTTGGAGGTATTGCGGCGGGAGGTCTGATTTGTTTCAAGGCGTGGACATCCCCGACCCGGTTTCTGATGGGCAAACCCACGTCCCGGCTGCCTGGTTACGCTCTGACTGACGCGGACCACGAAACGGTACAGAAAACCGGCGGCTGCTTTCGCAACCGCCGGATACATCTCAATTTGAGCGGGACGCCCGACCTTGCGGCCCGGCGCGTTCAGGTAGGATTTAGGTGGGCCTGTTCGTCTCCGCCATGATGACGGCAACGGTAAGATATACCCCATTCCATCGCTGGATATGTTGTATGTAAGGCATGGCAGAACACTAGCATGGGCAATACCACCCGTTGCAGGCCTGGCAACTTTTCAAGAAACGGGACTTTTTATGAATATTTGCACCGAAACACGTGCCCGATGCCCCCAGAAACCCCGGCGTCGTCCCGAAAACGAGCAAGGAATTCCCCAAGTTCGGGAAAAATTGCGCACCCTGTGGACAAAAAGACACTCCTCCGCGTCCTCAGACCGGGCGGCCGGCCGCTCAGAGCGTGAGTTGCAACAACCGCTCGCGGAGCTGTTCAAGCCAGCGGTTCAAGTAGCTGTAGTCGCGATGCAGTTCAGTGAGGATTGAAATGAAGTCGTCTCCCCCCGCCCGATCAGCTCCCAGGACGCGACACCGGTCATCCAGTCGGGAGCGCCGTTGTTCCAATTCTCCAATCACCTCGCGCAAAGACTCCATCCGGTCCATCGCCTGGCGCATGACCTGAGCCTGGACCATCGGCGAAGTGGCCGCCTGCTTTAGCCGGACCAGTTCATCCGCGGTGCGCAACGACTGGCCGACTTTGAAGAACAATTCGCTGATGTGAGGCGGTACCGTGCCAACATCGCTGGGTGGGCGGCCAGTTTCCAATTCGATCAAGTGGCGCAACCGCTGTCGGGTGTCCGCCAAGCATTGCTGGGCGGCGTTCAATTCGGCGTAGCGTGTGGTGGCGGCAGCGCGGGTGGCGTCGTCCGCCTGATGCACACGATCTGGATGCACCGGACCGGACTTTGTGGCGAACCGCTCCTTGACCGCAGCCACTTCCAGCCAGGGCGAGCGCGGAAGTTCGAGCAAGGCGAAGTAGTCAGTCATGATGCTTGCCAATCGCGCGAACCCGCTTCCGTCGCCTGAGTCGTCCCGGCTGCCAACTAAGCGCTGAAGCTCTCGCCGCAGGAACAACTCGTCGCGGCGTTGGGATTGTGGACCTTGAAGCCCCCGTCGGTTAGCGCGTTGACGTAGTCCAACTCACTGCCGGTCACATAAAGTGCGCTCTTGGGATCCACCACCACCTTGACTCCGGCGGTCTCGACGAGAATGTCGCGATTGGCCGGATTATCCTGGAGATCCATTTTATACTGGAGCCCGGAACAACCACCGCCCACCACGGCCACGCGCAGCACACCGGCTGGACGTCCCTGCTTCTGCAGCAGCCCACTGACCTTGCGGGCGGCGGAAGCGGTCAGCTTGATCAAGCGTTCATCGCCCAACCGGAAAGCCGGTTGCGCGGAGAGTTGGGCGGTTCCGATTGATTTCTTAACAGCGGCGGCAATCATCTTGACCGCGACGATAGGAGCTTTGGCTGATTCGTCAATGACGGCGAGTATTCGGCGGCCATCTTGACCTTGCCCCAGGCCGTCGTTACGGTCGCACCCATGTCTCGACTCCGTTGGCGAAATTTCCTGATCGTGTTCGGGTTGCTGGGCTTTGTATTCAACTGCCCCGCCCCCCTCATTTACCGGCCGGGCGAGGGCTGGGTTTATGAACGAGTCGGCGAAGATGCCGCCAACTGGCAACGGGGCCGCGCGCAGGATCAGTTGCAGGTGGCGCAGGAAGCTTTCGACGCCGGGGATATTTCGCGGGCCATCAAGGCCGCCCGGCGGGTGGTGGGGCAGTGGCCGCTGTCGGATTATGCGCCGGACGCGCAGTATTTGCTCGGCCGCTGCTACGAGGAGAAGGAGTTTTTTGAAAAGGCGTTCAAGACGTATCAGGCGTTGATTGAGACGTATCCCAAGTCGGCCCGCTACTCGGAGGTGCTGGAGCGGCAGTTTCAAATCGCGGGCCGTTACCTCGACGGCCGCTGGTTTCGCCTTTGGAACTACATCCCCGCCCTGCCCTCCATGGAACGCACTGCCAAGATGTATTCGCAGATCGTGGGGAACGGCCCCTTCAGCAACGTCGGCCCCAAGGCGCAGATGAACATCGGCGCGGCGCGGGAGAAACAGCGGGAATACCGCCTCGCGGTCGATGCCTACATCCGGGCGGCCGACCGGTATCACGATCTGCCCGGAGTCGCCGAGGAAGCCGTCTTCAAGGCCGCCCAAGCCTGGCACAAGCAGGCCAACGAAGCGGAATATGACCAGAGCACCGCCGGCGAGGCCATCAACACCTACACGGACTTCACGCTGCTCTTCCCGCAGGACCCCCGTGTCTCCGAAGCGCGGCAGGCCGTGCGCGAGTTGCGCAACGAACAGGCGTCGGGGGCGTTTACCACCGCCCAATACTACGAGAAACGTCGGCGCTGGCTGGCGGCGGAGATCTATTACAACGAAGTGCTGCTGCGTGATCCCGAATCAGAATTCGCCGAAGCCGCCCGGCAACGGTTGGCGGAACTCAAGCCGCACACCACGCTGCTCAAGCAGGAGCAGCAAGCCTCGGCTCCGGGCGCGGCGCAATCCAACTAACCGCATTGCTGGTGAACATCCACAAGGCCCTGATTTCCGCGCTTGCGCTTTGCCTGCTGGCTGGTTGTGGCTACCGGCTCGGACCGACCGGTGGCCGCGCGGCCGGTGCGCAGTCGCTCGAAATCGCTCCCTTCACCAACGAAACCCGCGAAGCCCGCGTGCTGGACGCGCTGACCACCGCGCTCCGCCGCCGCACGCAGGAGGATGGCACCTTCAAGCTGGCGACGCGCCGGGACGGCGATCTGTTGCTGTCCGGCATTGTTACCAACTACCGTCGCCGCGAACTGAGCTTTGATCCCGGCGACATCGCGACGGTTCGCGATTATCAACTGGTGATGACCGTTCACGCCACGGTCCTTGAGCGGGCGACCGGCCGGGTGATCCTCGAAGGCGAAACCACCGGTCAAACCACGATTCGCGTGGGCACCGATCTCGCCAGCGCGGAACGTCAGGCGATGCCGCTGCTCGCGGATGACCTCGCCCGCAATCTCATCGGCAAGCTCGCCGACGGTGACTGGTAATCACGGCCGGGCGCTTGGCGGCGGGACCGGACCCTTGCCCGGAGGGACGATCTGCTCCTGAAGAATGTGCTCCAGGACATGCGTCACCTGGTTCGCCCGTCGCGCCAGTTGCTCGGTGTCGTACTCCGGCTCCGTGCTGGCATGCACCACCGGGGGCGGCCGTGACTTGGGCGCGTCGTTCGCAGCCTTGGGGTTGTTGGGATTGGTTTTCATGGCGTTGTCACCCTCGGTCCATCCGTCGAAATTACCATCACCAAATTTGGCGACTTTTCCGCACCGGTTGTCACTTTCCGTTTGATGAATCTGTTTGGCGTTGGCGTCGAACGGCGTAACATTCGCGCACACCCAGTTTCGAGTCACAACATGAGCCGCCGTAACCGCCCTGCCATCTGCTGGTCAATCCTCGCCGCCGCCACCCTGGCCGGCTCAAACCCGGCCGCCGCGAGCGAAGTCGATTTCCTCCGCGATGTCCGCCCCATTCTTTCCAGTCATTGTTTCAAATGTCACGGTCCTGATGAGGAGACCCGGAAAGGTGGTCTGCGGCTTGATCTCCGGGACGAGGCCCTGCAACCCGCGAAGTCCGGGGAGATCGCGATCCGCCCCGGCGAGCCCGATGCCAGCGAACTGGTTCGTCGCATCTTCACCGCTGACGAAGACGATCTGATGCCGCCGCCCGCGGCGAAGATCCCGTTGACCGCGCGGCAAAAAGAGATTCTCAAGCGCTGGATCGAAGGCGGCGCGGACTACCAGCCGCACTGGGCCTTCATCAAACCCCGGCAACCGGCCCTGCCTGCGGCAAGCCAGACCGACTGGCCGCAGAATCCCATCGACCAGTTCACGCTGGCGAAAATGGAGACAGCCGGGCTGGCGCCTTCGCCAGCCGCGGACAATTACGCGCTGGTCCGCCGCGTCTATCTCGACCTCATCGGCCTGCCACCGACCCCCGAGCAGGCCGACGCCTTCGTAAACGATCCTTCACCGGAAGCCTTCGAGCGACTGGTGGACACATTGCTCGCCTCGCCGCATTACGGCGAACGCTGGGCGCGGCGCTGGCTGGACCTGGCACGTTACGCCGACACCAACGGTTACGAGAAGGACCGCCCGCGCTCGATCTGGGCCTATCGCGACTGGGTGATCAACGCCATCAACTCAGGCAAGACGTTCGACGACTTCACGATTGAGCAAATCGCCGGTGACATCCTCGCCGCCAAGTTGCCGAAAGATGATCCACGTCGGCTCGACCTCATGATTGCGACCGGCTTCCATCGCAACACCATGATCAACGAGGAGGGCGGAACTGATCCCCAAGAGTATCGTTTCTACTCGATGGTTGATCGCGTCCACGTCACGGCCACGACGTGGCTTGGTCTCACCATGTCCTGCGCGCAATGTCACACGCACAAGTACGATCCGATCCAGCACGCGGAGTATTATCAGTTCATGGCGCTCCTAAACAACGCCGACGAACCGTGGATTGACGTGCCCAAGCCGGACATCACCGAGCAGCGCGAACAACAGCAGCAGAAAATCGCGGCGCTCGAGGCAGACTTGATCAACCAGTTTCCGCCCGAGTTGAAGGCAGACTGGATCACGCCTGCGATTGCCGAATTCAGATCTGAAGCGGGCAACGCGGCCGAGAAGCAGGCCGATGGCTCCTTCCGGCTCGAAGGCAAGGCCGCCGAGAAGGACACCTACACCATCACGCTAGACACTTCGCTTGACCGCATCACGCATCTCCAGTTGCTGGCTTTACCCGATCAATCGCTCGCGAAGAACGGGCCGGGCCGCTCTGATACGGGCAACTTTGTCCTGAGTGAGATTGAAGTCACCGCCGCTCCGGCAAATGACCCGACGAAGGCGATGCCGGTAAACCTGGTCAAGGCGCGGGCCGATGCCGCGCAGACTGGTTTCCCGGAATGGAACGCCATCGACGGCAAGGACGACACCGGCTGGGCGGTGGACACCGGCGGTGAGTGGCATGTGCCGCGAACGCTCACGCTCGATTTCGCGGAGCCGACCGGTTTCGCCGAGGGCACGCAGTTTGTGGTGAAGCTCAAACAGCAGCACGGCAAGCAGCATCTGCTTGGGCGCTTCCGGCTGAGTCTCGGCCGCGCCCTGCCTGACGAGCGTCCGCTTAAGCAGCGTCGGCTGGAGCACCTCGATCTGCGTCTCGCCAAGTGGTTGGAAGCTGTACTGCCCAAAGCCGTCGCGTGGCAGCCGGCGACGCCCGTCACCGTGCAGGGCAGCTATCCCACGCTGAACATCGAGAGCGAGAACACGGTGTTTGTCTCCGGCGACTTCACCAAGAGCGATACCTACACCGTCACGTTCAACGGCGACTGGCAGGGCGTTCGCGCGCTGCGCATTGAAACCTTGCCTGATGAACGGCTGCCCAACAACGGGCCCGGCCGCGTGAACTACGAGGGACCGTTCGGCGACTTCTTCATGTCCGACGTAAAGGTCTTCCACGGCGAACAGGCGGTGAAGATCAAAGGCGCAACCGACAGCTTCCACAACGGTGGCAACGACGCAGCCAAGGCGCTGGACGACGATCTGCAAAGCGGCTGGTCGATCAGCGGCGGCCAGGGCCGCAGCCACAACGCGGTGTTCGTCTTCGATCAACCGCTGGACTTCCAAGGTGAACTCAAGCTCCAGATGATCTTCGAGCGCTACTACGCGTCCGGCCTCGGCAAGTTCCGCGTATGGACCACGCGCGAGGAGAACGCCGTGGCGGTACCGCATCCGAATGAAGTGCAGGACCAGTTGCTGGCCTTGAAGCGGAATCCCGACGGCGCCGAAGCGGCGCGGATCAAGGAAAGCTTGCGCGAGCATTACGTCACGTTCGCACCCGAACTGGGTCAGGAACTGGCGGAGATCAGACAACTCAAACGCGATCTCCCGAAGTATCCCACAACCCTGGTGATGGTCGAACGGGCGCCGGGCCACACCCGCCCGACGCGGATCCACAAGCGCGGTGAGTTCCTGCAACCGGCGGATGAGGTGCAGCCGGATGTGCCTTCGTTCCTGCCGCCGCTGCCACCGGACGCGCCGCGCGACCGTCTCAGCTTTGCCCGCTGGCTGGTGTCGCCGGACAACCCGCTTACGCCGCGCGTGGTGATGAACCGCGAATGGCAGGCATTCTTCGGGCGCGGCCTGGTGCGCACGATGGAGGACTTCGGCTTCCAGGGCGAACTGCCGACGCATCCCGAACTGCTCGACTGGCTGGCAGTCGAGTTCGTGAACCGCAAATGGTCGCTCAAGGAGATGCACAAACTAATCGTCATGAGCGCCACGTATCAGCAGTCGAGCCGCGTAACGCCCGACCGGCTGGAGAAAGATCCCGAGAACATCCTGCTCTCGCGCGGACCACGCTTCCGGTTGGAGGCGGAGCAGGTGCGCGACGCGGCGCTCACCGCCAGCGGGTTGATCGCGGACAAGCTCGGCGGCCCGAGCGTGTATCCGCCGCAGCTCGCGAGCATCACCACCGAAGGAGCGTACGGCCCGCTCACCTGGACCGTCAGCAGCGGCCCCGACCGGTATCGCCGCAGCCTTTACACATTCGCCAAGCGCACCGCGCCGTTCGCGATGTTCAACATTTTCGACGGGCCCAGCGGCGAGGCCTGCCTGGCCCGGCGCGACCGCTCGAACACACCGTTGCAATCGCTCACGCTCCTGAATGATGAAGCATTCCTCGAAATGGCCCGCGCGCTTGGAGCCGAGGCGGTGAAAACGAGCGGCTCCATCGAGGAACGCGTCACCACGCTGTTCCGCCGCTGCCTCACCAGGCCGCCGACGACCGATGAAGTGGCAAAGCTCGCCGCCTTCTACGAGAAGCAGGCCGCCCGTTTCGCCAACGGCGAACTGAAAGCCCCCGAACTCCTCGGCACCTCCGAGGGCGAGCACTTGAACGAACGCGCCGCGTGGACCGCTGTTGCCCGGGTGCTGATGAACCTGGATGAGACCGTGACGAAGAGTTAAGACCGAAAATCGAATGCCGAACGCCGAACAAAAGCCGAAAGTCGAAGCCCGAAACCGGGAGTCGCGGCCCTTGTATCGACATTCAACCACCTCGCTCCCGTCGCAAAGGCCAGACGCATCAGCCGATGAGGAAGCATTCTGGAAAGACGGCGATACGCTCATGGCTTTTCGCGAAGAACCTCCACCATCCCGCCCGTCGAACCTGCTCGAACGGACGGCTCAGTTCGGCGAGTCGGTCATCCGTTTCGCAAAGTCGGTGCCGAGGGGCATCATCAATGACCCGTTGATAAGTCAGTTTGTCCGGGCGGGCACCAGCGTCGGGGCCAATTATTGCGAAGCCGACGATCCGTTGTCGCGGAAAGATTACCTGAAAGGCATCGGCATCTGCCGCAAGGAGTCGAAGGAGACGAAGTATTGGCTGCGTATGATTGCCACCGCCGAGCCGGCTATGAAGGAAGCTGCTCGGCCGCTCTGGCAGGAAGCCAAGGAATTGAACCTCATCTTTGGCGCCATCTTTAGGAAGAAATAGAATCAAGACCGAAAACCGATGACCAAAAGCCGAACCAAAGTGGAATTTCGACTGCCGGAAGCGAAAGCGCGTTCCGGACAGCCGGTTCAGATTTCGGCTTTCGGTATTGGTTCGGCCCCCGGTTTTCGAACCTCGGATGTATCACCACCATGAACTGCCAAAACCACCTATACCATAGCAGCTCACCCCGCGTGAATTCCCGTCGCTGGTTCCTGCGTGAGTGCGGTCTCGGCCTCGGCAAGATCGCCGCCGCCACACTCCTCACGGATGCCTTTTCGTGGAAGTCGCATGCCGCGCTGTCGTCCGCCGACGCCTTTCTGCCGAAGCAGCCGCATTTCACCGGCAAGGCCAAGCACGTCATCCACCTGTTCATGGCCGGCGCGCCGAGCCAGCTTGACCTGTTTGACGAGAAACCCGAACTGGCCAAGCTCGAAGGGAAGCCCTTGCCGCCATCGGTGTACGGAGGCCAGCGCTACGCCTTCATCCGGCCGGACGCGGCGGTGCTCGGGCCGGTTTACAAGTTCAAGCAGCATGGCCAGAGCGGCACGACGGTCTCCGAAATCATGCCGCACCTCGGCGAGGTGGTGGACGACATCTGCCTCATCAAGTCGGTGAAGACGGACCAGTTCAACCACGCGCCGGCTCAGATTTTCTTCAACACGGGTTTCGCCCAACCGGGCCGGCCCAGCCTTGGTTCGTGGGTCACTTACGGACTCGGCACCGAGTCGCAGGACTTGCCCGCCTTCGTGGTGATGTCCACCGGCGCCGGCATCAGCGGCGGCTCGGCGAACTGGTCGAGCGGTTTTCTGCCAAGCCTCTATACCGGCGTGCGCTTCCGCAACTCAGGCGATCCCATCCTGCACGTGTCGAATCCGAAAGGGGTCGATGCCGAACTGCAAAAGGATTCGCTCGATGTGATCCGCGAGTTGAATCAGCAGCAGCTTGGCGTCGTGGGCGATCCCGAGATTGCCACGCGCATCGCCAGCTACGAAATGGCGTCGCGCCTGCAAAGCTCCGCGCCCGACCTGATGGATTTGAAAAGCGAAAGCAAGGAGACGCTGGAGCTATACGGTTGCGATCCGGACAAGGCCAGCTTCGCCCGTGCCTGTCTGCTTGCGCGGCGCATGGTCGAGCGCGGCGTGCGCTTCATCAACATCTACCACGAGGGCTGGGACGCCCACTCGGATGTCGCGGGCAACTTGAAGAGCAACTGCAAGAACACCGACCAGGCGGCGGCGGC
>CAYXDZ010000059.1:0-12489 GCA_964463815.1 uncultured Verrucomicrobiota bacterium
CGCGCCGTTCATCTCATGGCCGCTTCGGATCTTCACCCCGGATGGCGTGCAGCTTGCCTTTGCGAGTGGTCAAGTTGTACCGCAAATAATAGAGGCGACCGTCCGGCCCGAGGGTCAGTGCCCGCGTTTGATGCCATTCCCGCAGACCCAGCCGGGTTTCCCACATGTAGTGCAGCTCTTGTTTGCTCGTGGGGCGAAAGAGGTTGAAGTCAACTCCCAGCGGATGTTTCCAGAGCAACTTGCCATCGGGCGACAAGCAGACCAGCCGACGATGCGTTTGTGCATAAGGCATGAGCTGCCCGCCGGCAGTCTGGGTTGGCGTCGTGACGGAATTTAGGTCGTGGTCCTTGGCGGTTCCAAGGATGGCATTGCCGAGTTGGTCGAATACGATCCACCCGCTGCCGGCACCTCCGTGAGCTCCTGCCGGCCAAGACCAGCGATACTGTCCGTCCCCATCCAGCACATAGACCAGGCCATCACTTGATCGGCAGTAGATCAATCCCAGATCACTTACGGCCAAACCTTGCACTCCACCGCCAAGTGGCAGCCTGGATCGGCGGGCGGCAGCTTCTGCGGGGATATCGGGAGGGAAAGCTACTTTCCAGCGCACCTTGCCCTGCGGAGAAACCGATCTCAGCCAGTCATTGGCGGCTTGGATTACCCCGCCCTCGTCATCTCGCGTCATGTAAGGGTGGTAAGCCTGTTCCGTGGGTTCCAAGTTCCAGCGCAAGGCACCATCCGGCCCAAGGAGCAGGATGCCGTCGGTGTTGTTGTTGGCGCGTATGGCCACGGAGCCATCCCGGCCAACGGCCAATCTGTGCCCGGGAGGTGGCCTTTCAAGTCCGTCCCGCTGCCAACGCAGCGAACCATCCGGGTTTAGAACGTAAAAGTTGCGGTCGGTGCCAAAGAAGAAAATCAAGCCATCGGGCGACAGCTCTGGTTGGGAGTTGCCTGCTGGATAAGTCCATTGTGGCTGGCCTTGCCAGTTAAAGAGTATGGTTTCCGAGTTGGTTCGGCTGACGCGGAGTGCGATGAACCCACGCTCTCCGGCACTGGCGAGTGGCGCGAGCGTTGTCTTGTCATGCACCAGCGGGTGTCGGCGCCCGTCCCGATCTATCAGCACCAGGCCCGGCCAGCCTTGGACCACAACATCTCCTTGTGGTGAAACGACCAACTTGTCAGTCAAAACGTGCGACTCAATACTCCACAAGGCGCGGCCGCTGGACGCCCAGAGCCACCCGGCAAGCGTCAGCAACGCAAGGCAAGTCAGAATCACCCACCACTTCCGTTTCATGACCCAACAGAGGTAACGGTTTCGGCAGTTCATTCAATGCCTAAATCCCGGCGCGGTCACACAATTGTCACTCGCCTTTAATCCGGTCGTCTCTAAGCTGGCGGCGCGTTTTTATCATGTCGGCCGACCAACCAGAATTTTCACCGGGGCATTTCATCAATCGCGAGTTGAGCTGGCTGGAGTTCAATCAGCGCGTGCTGGACGAGGCGTTGGATGCCGCCACGCCGCTGCTCGAACGGCTCAAGTTTTTCTGCATCGCCAGCTCGAATCTCGATGAGTTTTTCGAGGTGCGCGTGGCGGGCTTGAAACAGGCGATCGAGAGCGAGTTGACCGAGCGCTCGGTGGATGGCTTGACGGCGTCGGAAACGTTCGCGGCGGTGACGAAGCGGGTGCGGCGCATGGTGGACCAGCAATATCGCTGCTGGCGCGAGGATTTGCGGCCGGCCCTGTTGAAGCAGGGGATCGGCTTGCTACCCATGCGGGTGCTCAAGGCGGTGGACCTTGCGTACGTGGACAAGTTTTACCGCGAGCAGGTGCGGCTGGTGTTGACGCCGCTGGGGATCGATCCGTCGCATCCGTTTCCGCAACTACTCAACAAGTCGCTCAACATGATCGTCGAGCTGGAGGTCGAGCATCGCGGGCAGACGGAATGGCGGATGGCGGTGGTGCAGATTCCCCGCGTTTTGCCGCGCCTGGTCCGGCTGCCCGGACCGGACTCCCGCCGGGAGTATGTGTTCCTCGGTGATTTGATCGGCGCGAATCTGCCGGACCTGTTCGCCGGGGCCAAGATCAAGGGTTGGTGGCGCTTCCGCGTGACGCGCAACAGCGAGCTGTACATCGACGAGGAAGATGTCGCCAACCTGCTGCACGCGGTCGAGGACGAGCTGCACAACCGCCGAAAAGGCGCGGCGGTGCGGTTGGAGGTCGAGCGGGATTGTCCGCCCGAGATTCGGCGGCGGTTGCTGGAGCATTTACAACTGTCCGAAGACGATCTGTACGCGATCGACGGTCCGATTAATCCGACGCGGTTGATGACGATCTACGAGGGGGATCACTCGCCCGAGCTGCGTGATCCGCCGTTCGTGGCACCGGTTGCCCCGGCCTTGCGGGAGCAGGAGGACATCTTCGCGGCGATCCGCGAGCGGGATGTCTTGCTGCATCATCCGTACGAGAGCTTCGAGTCGGTGATTCATTTCTTGCAGGAGGCGGCGGCTGATCCGCGCGTGCTGGCGATCAAGCAGACCTTGTATCGCACCGGGGGCGATCCGCGCGTGGTCGGGGCGTTGATGGCGGCGGTGCGCAACGGCAAGCAGGTCACCGCCGTGGTGGAGCTCAAGGCGCGCTTCGACGAGGCGAACAACATCCAGTGGGCGCGCAAGCTCGAAGAAGCGGGCGTGCATGTGGTCTATGGGCTCGTCGGCTACAAGATTCACGGCAAGATCACGCTGGTGGTGCGGCGGGACGGGGACCGGATCCGCCGCTACGTCCATCTCAGCACGGGTAATTACAATGCCGCCACCGCCAAGGTGTACACGGACGTCGGCCTGCTGACCTGTCGCGGTGATGACGGCGAGGATGCCACGAATCTTTTCAACCTGCTGACGGGCATCTCGCAGTTTCAAGGCATGCGCCGGTTTGTGGTCGCGCCCTTCGATCTCCATCGTCGCATGCTGGAGTTGATTGAGCGCGAAGCACGGCACGCCGGCAAAGGTTTGCCCGCGCGGATCATCGCCCGGATGAATTCACTGGTGGACGACGAGATCATCCGGGCGCTTTACCGGGCTTCGCAGGCGGGCGTGTCGATCGATCTCATCGTGCGCGGCATTTGTTGTCTGCGGCCGCAGTTGAAGGGCATCAGCGAGAACATCCGGGTGCGCAGTATCGTGGACCGGTTTCTGGAGCATCCCCGCATTTTCTATTTCGAGAACGCCTGCAAACCGGAAGTCTTCCTCGGCAGCGCTGACTGGATGCCGCGCAATTTCTTCCGGCGAATCGAGGTGGTGTTTCCCGTCGAGGACGGCGTGCTGCGGGACCGCATCATCGGCGAAGTGCTGGCCCTGCCGCTGGCGGACAACGTCAAGGCCCGGTTGCTGCGCGCGGACGGTTCCTATCATCGGCCGACGCTCAAGAAGAGCGACGTTCCCGTGCGCAGTCAGGTGGAGTTCATGCAGCGCTCGCTGCCGCCGAAGCCGGGGCGTGCGATGAAGAAAGGCAAGTACCCCAAGGTGAAGCTGGCATCACGCCCGGCCGGGCTGAGCAATGACTGAGGCTCCGGAAGAGCGGCCCGACAATGACCTGTTTCGTTACGACAACTTGGTTCCGCCTGAACGGGCCGCCCTTTCAATGGCGGTCATGATCGCTTCGGGCGCGGAGTAGTCGGAGAACACCTCGAACGCACCCGCCCGGCGCAGCTTCTCCACCTGTTCGCCGCAGCCGATGCCGATCAAGGGAACACCCAGTTCACCGCATGCGCGGGCATCCCAGACCGCATCGCCAAAGTAAACCCATTGATCGAAACCAGCTCGTTGGTGTCGTTGCGCCGCGTGCGCTCGGGAGGCGAGCATGATGTCCGCGCGCGCGGGAGCGTCCTCGCTGAAGGCTCCGGGAAACTTGTCAAAGGGCAGGCCGGCGGAAATCATTTTAGCCCGCGCGCTGTCCCGCCAGGCTCCGCTGGCAAGGGACACCGCATAATCAGGATGGGCCGAGAGCGCGTTCAGGATGTCGCCGGAACCCGCGACCGCGCGCATGGGTGTGCTTCGCAAACCGGTCGCGAGCAGTTGCAGGAAGTGCGGACGATAGCGTGTGAGTTCGGCTGGGGTGGGACTGCGGCCGAGCCGGCGTTGAAACAACTCTTCGAGAATGCCCGCGTCCGAGGTGTGGGTGTAGCGCGACCAATCCTCGTCGATCTCGGTGAAACCAAAGACCTCCTCGACTGCTTGCACGAAGCACCGCGTATCCAGCTCGTTGGAGTGGGTCAACGTACCATCGACATCGAACATCACGAGCGTCATGCGCCGGAAAGCGGGAAGTGGCTGGTGGTCGGCCTACTCGTTCTTGAGCACCTCGAAGCTGCTGTTGCCCTCGGCATCGACGTAATTGAACAACACGCCCTTCGCGAGGTCGGCCCCTGTCAGCAACCGTCTGAAGTCTTCGAGAGTCTTGACCGGCTGGTGATTGAGGTCGGTAATGACCAATCCCGGGGTGAGGCCGCTGGCGGCGGCCGGACTGTCTTCGGCGACTTCGGTGATCACGACGCCGGACTTCTGCTGGAGGTTGTATTGGCGGGCGAGATTGGGAGTGATGGCTGCCACTTTGACGCCTAGGGGCAGCACTTCCGGGGCGGGTGCGGCGGGGCGGGGCCGGGACGCGCGGCCCATCAAGACATCCTCCGCGATCGTGCCCGTGGCCACCGAAATTTCCAGCTCCTGGCCGGCGCGGATCACGGTGAGATCCAAAGTCGTGCCCAGCGGGTAGGAACGAACCTGCGACCGCAATTCGTTCAGGGCTCTGACGGGCTTGCCATTGATGCCGGTGATGACGTCCGAGGGTTTAAGTTCGGAGCCGGCGGCCGGACCACCGGCCAGAATGCTTTCCACCACCAGGCCATGTTGCTGGTTGGGGGCCAGCGTTTCCTTGGCGGGATGCCGGGAAAGTTCCTGCACGCCGATGCCCAGCCAGGCGCGATCAAAGGTGCCTTTCTGAATCAATTGGTCGGACACCATGCGTGCCAGGTTGCTGGGAATGGCGAAGCCGATGCCGGTGCCGATACCTCGAATGAGCGTGTTGATGCCCATCACTTCACCTTCGAGGTTCACAAGGGGGCCGCCGCTGTTGCCGGGATTGATGTTCGCATCCGTCTGGATAAAGTCCTGGTCCATGTTGCCGCCGCCCATGTAGCGTGGCACCACTTCCGCCCGACCCTTGGCGCTGACGTGGCCGACGGTCACCGTGTAGTCGAGGGAGAACGGCGCGCCGATGGCGATGGCGAACTCCCCGACCCGCACGCGATCCGAATCGGCCAGCTTCGCGACCGGCAGGCCGGTGAGGCCGTCGCCTTGCAGCTTGATCACCGCGATTTCTGAAAGTTCGTCGATGCCGCGCACCTCCGCCGCAAACTCGCGACCGTCCTTGAGCCGAACTTTAATCTTCTGCGAGTCCTTCACCACGTGCGCATTGGTCAGGATGTAACCATCCTCGCGGATGATGACGCCGGAACCGCTGCCGGGCATGGGCTGTCGTTCCCGACCGGGACGACGGCGGGGAATCGGGGGCGTTTCCGCCGACTCCGCTTCGCCTTCCGGCAGAATCTGATCCTTGAACCAGTCGGGCAGGCGGTCCAGCCACGAGTTTTCTTCGGCATCCAGTTCCTCGGCCTCGGGCTTGAATTCGACTTCGATGACTACCACGGAGCGGGACACCGTGTCGGCGACTTCGACGAACGCCTCGTTGAGCTGGCGGGCGAAGTCGAGGGCTTTCGAGGCGGCGCTGGCGGGCTGGGTGAGCGCCAGGGACAGGACGAGGCCGGCCGTGAGCGGTAAAAGGTATGGATGGCGGCGGTTCATGATGGGTTCAGTGTACGGCGATGTTTCGGTTATTGAAAGCCCGGCGAAAAACACGTTCACTGGGATTGTTGTGACTGTCAAACGAGCCGCTGGATTCGAGTTTGCACGAATGAAAGCTGGCGACCGGGCTGACTTGACTGCAACTTCGCCCCCCGGATGCCGATAGAATAACCATGAACGTCCGACGAACCTTGCTCTGGATGCTGATCGCCTGCCTGGCGGTTGTGGGAAGTCATCCTGCCTACGGGGCGGATGCCGCCCCGCCCGGCAGTCCCCCGCGCTTTCTGTTCATCGTCGAGAAGTCCGAGGCCAGCCAGGTGCCGGGGATGGATCTGGCGCAGACGCTGTTCGATCTGGTTTACCACGGGGCCAACGGCCATCTGCCGTACGGCGGCGTCTTCGAGATCTGGGTGTTCGGCGAGGAGACGATCATCCGTGGCTTCACGCCGCAGATGCTCCTGCCGAACAACCGCCTGCAACTGGCCCGGATGGCCTCCGCCTACGTGCGAACAGCCAGTTCCGGCGGCACCGTGGCGGTCGGCAAGATGGCGGAACACCTTCTGGGTGCGACGGAAATTGCTCAGGAATTGACCGTGTTTCTGCTCACCGCACCCGACACCCGCATGAACGGCACGCCTCGCGACGCGGAACTGAACCTGGTCTATGACACCAACGCCGGGACGCAGCGCGCGGCGGGACGCCCGTTCATCACCGCGATTCGGATCCAGGACGGCCTGCTCGCGGCCACCAGCGTGAGCGATTCGCCGTTCACCATGACGGTGCCGCCCATGCCGCCCAGCCGGATGTCGCCTCAGCAACGGGAGGCATTGATCGCCGAAGCCCGGAGGTTGCGGGCAGAGCGCGAGAAACCGCCCGTGGTCACGAAGCCCGTGCCGGTGGTGGAACCGGCCCCGCAACTTGTTGATCGAAATCTCCCGGACGAAGAGCGGGAAGGAGCGATCATTTTAAAGCGGGAAACCGTTGTCGCCGAACCAGCCGCACAAGTGGCCGCGGTGGATCTACCGGCGGTGGATGCCGAATCTGAAACACCCCCGGTGGCGGCTCCGCCCCAGGCGGTCGCGGAAGCGGTCACCCCGACACCTGCGACAACGCCAGTTGAAAAGCCGGCACCCCCAACCGCACCCGCCAGTCCCCCGGTCAGTCAGAGAACACCGGTGGAAACTCCGGTTCGCGAAGTTGAGTTGCCTTCCCGGCCGACGCCCGCGCCTTCTGATCCGCCGGTCATTCTTCAGTTCCAACAGGCCGCCGCCATCGAGGCCGGCCCCGAGCCGGTTCCGGCACCTGAACCAAAGGCTTCGGCGAAGCCACCAGAAACACCACCACCCGCGGTCACCAGCATCCGCAGTCAACCCGTGGAACCCGTTTCGCAGACCCCGCCGGCATCCACGGCCTCGCCGCCGCCGGCCCGGTTGGAGCAACGTCCGGCCCCGGTCGCCACCACTCCGGCTCCGGCAAGTCCCGATGAATCGCCGGGCAAAGGCCCATCGGCGATCGACGCTGTGTCGGCGCCGACCTGGTTCACGGCGGGTGGATTGTTCGTGGCGGGAATCTTTTTCTTTGCCGTGGCGGTGTTGCTGACCTGGGTGTTGCTGCGCCGGGCCCGGGCGGCCACCGGTCCCAGTTACATCACCCGCTCGATTGATGATCGCCGCAGCTAGTCCCGGCTGTGGTTGAACACGGGCTCTGGCAAGTCGATTCCGTGCAACACACAGCTTGCCTTTCGCGGGCGTCGTTCGCTACCTTCCCGCGCAACCCACTCCTATGAATAATCCAGTCCGCCTCAAACTGTTCATCATGATGGTGCTCGAATTCTTTATCTGGGGCGCCTGGCTGCCCTTGATCTGGGGTTACATGGGGCAGGGTGAGGGGGCGCTGGGCTTCACGGACGGGCAGATCGCGCTGATCGGCAGTGCTTTCGCGATCGCCTCCATCGCGGCGATTTTCTTCAGCAACCAGTTTGCGGATCGTAATTTCTCGGCGGAACGCTTCATGGCGGCCAGTCACTTGATCGGCGGCCTGGCCATGATAGCGCTGTTCTGGACCAAGAGCTTTCCGATGTTCTTCGCCCTGATGCTGATTCATTCGCTGTGTTACGTGCCGACCATCTCGGTGGCAAACTCGCTGGCCTTCGCGAATCTGAAGGACGCGACCAAGGAGTTTGGCCCGATTCGCATGGGGGGCACCATTGGCTGGATTCTGGCCTCGTGGCCGCTTTACTTCATTCTCGCCGGCAAGACCGGTGCGGAAGCCATGGTGGCGACCAAGGCAATCTTCCTCGTCTCCGGGATCGCCTCGCTGGTGCTTGCGGCGTTTTCGCTGACCCTGCCGCACACGCCGCCCAAGAAGGGCTCGGTAGGTGACAGCCTGGCCTGGTTGAAGGCTGGCAAGCGGCTGATGACGCCGTTCATTCTGGTGCTGTTTGTGGTGACCTTCATCGACGCCACGATTCACAACGGCTACTTCCTGGTCACCGGTGGGTTCCTGGAAACCAAGGTGGGCTTCGAGAAGAAGTGGATCATGCCGATCATGAGCCTGGGGCAGGTGGCGGAAATCCTGACCATGATGATCCTCGGCATGGTGCTCAAGAAACTGGGCTGGAAAGTCACGATGATCGTGGGCATTTTGGGGCATGCCGTGCGGTTTGGCATCTACGCGTTCTTCCCGGAGAGCCAGTCGCTGATCGTCCTCGTGCAGCTCGTTCACGGCATCTGCTACGCGTTCTTCTTCGCGGCGGTTTACATCTTCATTGATACGGCCTTTCCGAAGGACGTTCGCACCAGTGCCCAGGGATGGTTCAACCTGCTCATTCTCGGCCTCGGCGACCTGGCGGCCAAGTGGACCTTCATCCCATTGCAGGGCCATTACACGGTGGACGGCGTGGTCGATTACCGCTCGCTGTTTCTGGTGCCGACCGGCCTGGCCTTTGGCGCGGCCGTCTTGCTGATGATCTTCTTTAATCCGCCGAAGGAAATCGCGGCCGCGGCCAGTGGTTCGGCTCCGGCCCACTGATGCTTGTTTCACCCGGCCGGGTGCTCATCCTGCAACACTGACATTAATTATGAATCGTCGCGCCTTCTTGAAACAAACCGCGCTCGCCTCGTTGGCGGCGGGCGTCGCCTCGTTGCCGCTCGGCTGCCGGTCCACCGGTTTGGGATCGGGCAAGCCCGCTTATCGCATCTCGCTCGCCGAGTGGTCGCTCCATAAGACGATCTTCAACGAAAAGAAGCTCACCAACCTCGACTTCCCCAAAGTCACCCGCCGCGAGTTTCAGATCGAGGCGGTCGAGTACGTGAACCAGATGTTCATGGACAAGGCCAGGGACATGACCTATCTGCGTGAGTTGCAGCGCATTTGCGAGGGTGAAGGCGTGCGGAGTCTCCTCATCATGTGCGATGGCGAGGGGAACCTGGGCGACCCCGACTCCGCAAAGCGCCAGCAGGCCGTGGTGAATCATCACAAGTGGGCCGATGCCGCGAAATTTCTCGGCTGCCACTCCATCCGGGTCAACGCCGCCACCGGCAATGTCGGTTCGTTTGAGGAGCAACAGAAGCGCGCCGCCGATGGACTGGCCGGCTTGACTGAATACTGCGGGAAGTTGTCCTTGAACTGCATTGTGGAAAACCACGGCGGCTTGTCCTCGAACGGTGCCTGGCTGGCGGGCGTGATGCGGATGGTGGACCGCAAGAACTGCGGCACGCTCCCTGACTTCGGTAATTTTCAGATCAAACAAGGTGAATGGTATGACCGCTATCAGGGCGTCACCGAGTTAATGCCGTTTGCCAAGGCGGTCAGCGCCAAGAGCAACGACTTTGACGAGCAGGGCAACGAGACCAACACGGACTACCGCCGGATGATGCAAATCGTGCTGGACGCCGGCTATCGCGGCTGGGTGGGCATCGAATACGAAGGCAACAAACTCGGTGAGTATGAAGGCATCCGGGCGACCAAGACCTTGCTCGAACGAGTGCGGGATGAACTGGCTGGTTGAGCCGGTTGAGCCATTCAACGGGCCGGCCGCAGGGCTTTCCCTTGGGCTGGTTTCACAATCGCCATGTTGTGTCGCCCGCCGCTGGCGATGCCAATCACGGGAGGCAGGTTTCCTGGTAGTTGATTCTCGCCGTGTTCCCCGGTTCCCCAGGCGAAGACCGTCCCATCCGCCCGTCGGGCAAGGCAGTTGGACCACACCGCATCAATCCCGCTGACAAAGGCCAGTTCGTTGGCGACCCGGGCAATGCCGTCGATTCCCCAACCGTGAACTTTGCCCTCCGCGTTCAGGGCGAGACTACAGGCACCGCCAGCCGCGATGGCGGTGACTTTTTTCAGGTTGTCGGGAACCGTGGTTTCGCCAAACAAATTGTCCCCCCAAGCGGTCACCGTTCCGTCCGCCAGCAGTGCAAGATTGTGTCCCCAGCCGGCGGCGATCGCGATCACCTTGTCCGGGAATTCCGGGACGTTCGTCTGGCCGAAGCTGTTATCCCCCCACGCCACGACCTTGCCCTCCCGCGTCAAAGTGAGCGTGTGTTTGGGACCGGCAGCGATGGCGATGACTTCGGCGAGTCCGGGGGGAACTGAAGTTTGTCCGGATTTGTCGTCGCCCCACGCGATCACGGTGCCGTCTTTGCGGAGGGCGACACTATGCCAGTCGCCGGCGGCGATTGCCGTCACTCCACTCAAGCCGATTGGCACGCCGGCCTGGTTCAACTGATTGTCGCCCCAGCTCAAAACCGTGCCGTCCGCCCGCAGCGCCAGCGTGTGACTCCACCCCCCGGCGATGGCCACGACTTCCGTCAACTGGCCGGGTACGAGCGCCTGACCGTGCGAGTTGCCGCCCCAAGCGGTCAGCCGGCCGGACTGATCGAGCGCCAGGGTATGATTTAAACCGGCGGAAAGGGTCTTCAATTTAGGCAGGCTTGCAGGTGTGTTGGCCGGCTTCGCTTCGCTGTTACCCCACATGACGAGTTCGCCGGATCTTTTGAGAGCCAGGCAATGATTCTCACCAGAGGCGATGGCGATGATGTCCGTGAGCCCGTTCGGTGCCTCGGCGGGGGTAAAAGCGGCGTCGCCCAAGGCGAGCTGCCCCCACGCCACGACGGTGCCGTCCCGCCGCAAAGCCAGACTGTGGCTGCCGCCCGCCGCGATCGCAGTGACATTGCTCAAACCTTCTGGCACCGTCGCCTGTCCGTAGTTGTTCCAACCCCAGGCGACGACGGTGCCGTCACTTCGCAGAGCCAGGCTGTGATCCCCTCCGGCCGCGATGGCGATGACTTCGTTCAAACCTTCCGGAACTCTTGCCTGCCCCGACCAGTTGTAGCCCCAGGCGACCACGGTGCCAGCCTTGGAGAGCGCGAGACTGTGCCATCCCCCGGCGGCTATGGCCATCACCTGCTCCAAGCGCGGAACCAATGAGTTGAAGTTTTGCTCGCTATCGCCCCACACCACCACCTGGCCGTCCTCCCGCAGGGCCAGACTGTGCGATCCGCCGGCGGCAATCGCGACCACTCGGGTCAATTCCTCCGGCACGTTTGATTGTCCAAAGGCATTGGATCCCCAGGCGATGACGGTGCCATTCTCCAGCAACCCAAGATTGTGTTCCGCGCCCGCCGTCACTTCCCGGAAGCGCGTGTCGGATGCGACGTAAGGCAACACTTGATTGCCCCACAGCACGGGCACGCCAGCGGCCGGTGATTCAGCGGCTGCTTGGGTGTTGGTCGCTGCCAGCATGAGCCCGAGGATCGCGGGAATCCCAATTTGCCGGTGACAAATCGCAACCACTTTGAGGCATGCTTCGGTGGACCACATTGCGGGAACCATAAAGCACGCCGGATGAATCAGGAGGGGGGAAGACTCAATCCTCTGGTGGCCAGACAGATAAACTTCGCTCGTGAACAAACCTGCGAAACCTCTCCGGCATCCGCCGCGGAGTCAGGTGCCTGCGTCGGGTGACTTGGGCTGATTGTAGAACTTCTGCTCCCAAGCCTTCTGCTTGCCGCCCGCCTCGCGGATGAAGGGCGCAAGCGCGGCCGCGTTCATCACCCAGTGGTTCAGCAGGTCCATGGGGAAAGTCATCGGCCGTTGAAAATCGACGAACAACACCACGCGATAGCCATTCGTGTCGTTCCAGACCTCGTGATTGTAAGTATCGTCGAAAATGATGCAGCGGCCCTCCTCCCATGCGTAGCACTGATTGCCGATGCGGATACGGACCTTCTCGCGCGGCTCCGGCACCAGCAGTCCCAGATGCAGGCGGAGGACGCCAGCATACGGCCCGCGATGCGGTGGGATGTGCTTGCCCGGCGACAGGATCGAAAACATCGCCGTCGTGATGCCGGGAATTTTTTGCAGCACCTGCATTGTGTTCGGGCAGCGCCGCGCGTTTTCCCCGGTTTCCATGCCCACGCCCATCAGGAAAAAGGTCTTCCAATCGTTGTCTGTGGTGATGGTGGACACCTCCTTGATGATTTCGTGAAAGCTCGGGATCTGATCGCGATACGTCATGATCTGGTCGAGTTCCGCCCGCACGAGCCGCCAGTCCGCCTCAACTTCCTTCACCCACGGAAAGGTGTTGCTGTCGTAAACGGGCGCGTCGGGAATAATCGAGGAACTGGCCAGCAG
>CAYXDZ010000060.1:0-12460 GCA_964463815.1 uncultured Verrucomicrobiota bacterium
CATGGCGCGATGTTAAAGATCCGGCCCCGCTCCGCACGCAAATGTTGTTCACCGGGCTGCTTCGGTTTCGCGCTTTGGTCATGGTGGGTTGGGAAGCTTCATTGGCGCAACGCCTCTCGAAGGATGCGCAGCATCCGCCGGTTGGTGACGGCGTCCTTCACGGCCAGGCGGATGAACTGCGAGCCCAGGTTGACGCCCATCAACGCGGCGTCCCGCACGAACAGGCCACGTTCCCGACAGGCGCGAACCACCTCGCCAGCCGTCGGACCGGTTGTCGGGAGTTCGCAGAGCAGGAAGTTCGCGATCCCGGGCAACACCTTCCAACCCAACGCCGTCAGTTCCAGGGCGAGGGATTCCCGTAGTTCGACCGTTTTTGCGTGCTGCCCGGCGTAGTAATCGGCGTTCTCGAGGGCGCGCACGGCTGCGACCTGCGAAGGCAGACCGACGACCCACGGCGGTGTGATGGCGCGCAAGGCTTCGAGTTGATGCGCGCCCGCGCAGAGGTAGGCCACGCGCGCGCCGCTCAGCGCATACACCTTGGACATTGATTTGCAGACGATGACATTCTCTGAACGAGTGGCGAATGATTCGAGCGACTGGTCGGGGCCGGCGTACTCGACATAAGTTTCGTCGACCCAGATCCGGGTGCGCGCCGGAGCGCTTCGCAAGACGGCTTCCAACCGTTCGCGTGGCACATGGCGGCCGGTCGGACTATTCGGATTCACGAGCACCACCAGGTCATAGTTGTCCTTCAAGGCGGTGGCGAGCCGTTCGAGGTCCGGCGCAAATCCTTTCCCGGCGGCGAGCGTCAGGCGGTCCACCGTGCAGCCGATGACGCGCTCCAGCACGTGCGCGTATTCACCGTAGGTTGGGTCGAGAATCAGCGCGTGCGACCGCGGCGTCAGCCAGTGGCGCAGTGCGCGGAATATGAGGTCGGAAGAACCGGCCCCCGGCAGGATGTTCAAGGGATTCACACCACGCGCCCCGGCGATCTTCTCGATCAAGCCCCGGCAATCCGTCGGCGGCGAAGTGCGGAGCAGCCAGGGCAGTTCCTCGTGCAACGCCTGGAGCACGGCGGGCGCGGGCGGGAACCAGGCGTCGAGCACGTCGGCGTTGATGATGGAATGACGACGCTCCAGTTCCTCGAACCGCTCGCCAATGGCTTCAAAGAAAGCGCCGCCATGGAAGCAAGTCGCCGGGCGCCGAAAGCCAAACGGCAGTTGCCAGTCCGTGCGCTCTTCCAGCCGGGTGAACAGGCCGGAGAAACGGGTGCACTGCTCGCGCAGTGCCGTGACGCTCGCATGCATCAGCTCGTAGGTGACCTGGCCGCTGGTCGCGGTGCGGCCGGTTCCTTGCAACCCGCTACGGAGGTATAAATCCATCACCTGCTGGCGGCCGATGCCCACGATCCGCTCGCCGCCGCGTGCTTCCACCCAGCGCAACGCGGCGTACATCAGCAGGGCGGCCAGTTCGGTGCCGCGTCGCGGCTTGACGACGGTGAGCAGGCGCACTTCGTAAGTCCGGTCATCGATCGCAAACGGCAGTTCGGTCCGGTGGAAGTACTTGTCGATGGAAAACCGTGGTGCCGTTGGGGGCGTGATGGAAATGAAGCCGGCCAGCTCCGGGCCAAGCTGCACCACCAGGTAAGCGTTGAACGGATCCAGCGCGTCCGTAAGCCGGCCGGCTTCGTTGGTGTTATGCTGTCCGAGTTCGGCGGCATAAATCGCGTGGCGCAGTTGATAGATACGCTCGCGATCCTCCGCCGTGGCGGCGCGCACCGTGAGCCGATGCGGGGGATTGAAACGAGCGGGAGCGATGGCGGGCGCGGAAGGCGGGAGCGTCGCGGCGTTCATGGCGGGGAGATTAATAAAGCGGCGGGCGAAACGGTAATCGAATTATCCGATGCGGGAATCGACGAACACCAACAGCGGACGCCAAGGAAGGGTGTTAGTCCGGCAACGGACTTTGAGCCGGCCGACCAAAATCCGGTGTCAATGCGTCCGCTATGACAAACATTCCGTTCCCCAAATTATCACTGACTCTTGCGGCCACCGCCGCCGGCCTCGCGCCGACGTTTGCCGAATCCTGGGAGGACAAGGCCATTGCGCCCGTCACCAATCCCGTCTTCTTTGAAACACCGCTGATCCAGACCGAGGCGCGCCCGATCTTCGCGAGCCACCGCACGGATCGCAGCTTTTTGGGCACCGACGCCGATGTGCGGCTCTTCGCGCTGCAACTCCGCTACGCGGTCACCGACCGGCTGGCCATCATTGCGGTCAAGGATGGCTACATCCAGTTCGAGCCCGACGGTGGCAGCAGCGAGAGCGGCTGGGCGGACATCGCCGCCGGCCTCAAGTACGCGGTGATCAAGGATGACGAGCGACAACTGGTTGTCACTCCCGGCGTCACCTTCGAGTTTCCCACCGGCAACACGGACGTGTTTCAGGGCAACGGCGACGGCGAACTCAATCTGTTCGTCTCCGCGATGAAGGGCTGGGACAACCTGCATGTGACGGCGAACATCGGCGGCCGCATTCCGCTTGATGGCGACGAGGAAACCGCCAGCCTGCATTACAGTGCGATGCTGGACTATTACGTGAGCAAGTGGTTCATCCCGTTCGTCGCCGTGAACGGCTTCACCACCCTGACCGATGGCGAAGCCCTGCCGTTCGACACCGAGGGCTTCGATCTCATCAACTTCGGCAGCGCGGATGCGAGCGGGAAAACCCAGGTGGCGGTCGGGGGCGGTTTCCGCAGCCGGCTGACGAAGTCGCTGGATTTCGGGTTCGCCTATGAATACGGCATCTCGCCCGGCGACGACGTGTTCAAGGACCGGTTTACGATCGATTTCATCTGGCGGTTCCTGTGAGTCGGGTTTGAGATGCTGGTGTTTGTTGGTTCATGCGGGACGGGGCGGGAGCCTCGTCCCGCACAGTCTACGGCCGCTCCAACCAGCTCAGCGGCACCACCCGGTCGCAGCCATGCAAGCAAGGGGATCCGGTGGACAATTCGGTTGCAGAATTCCGAGGGCGTTGGGCAGTGGTTACGCGCAATGCTCCATTGTCAGCCAGTACGAGCGATCCTCGCGCGGAGCCGACGAAATTGATGGCAAGCCAATGCGCCGGCTACTCTTAGCCGGAGGCATGGGCAGAGGCGGGGAGTTGGAAGGCAAACACGGCGTCCAGCACGGAATCGAACGGTGTCCGAACGGGTTTGACCGGCTTGTATCCCAACTGGCGCTTGCGTAGGGTGGGCTCCTCAGTTTGTGCAAACACCGCACTTAATTCGTCCACGGCTCTGGTTTGGGTTGGGAATCGCCCTCCTTCTGGCCTCGGTTCTCACGACATCGGCCGCCGGACCACAGCGCGTGCTGATCATTCATTCCTTCGGTCGTGATTTCGCGCCCCTGGATGCGATGTCCTCGTCGTTCCGGACGGAGTTGGCCCGACAGTCTGCGGAGCCGGTGGAGTTTTTCGAAGCCTCCATCGAGTCAGCGCGCTTTGCGGAAACCGGCCACGACGGGCCGTTGATCGGATATTTGCAGACACTCTTTGCCGGGCGCCAACTGGATCTCATCCTGACCATTGCCGAACCGGCCACGCATTTCTGCCTGCGGCATCGGGCCGCTCTGTTCCCCGACACCCCACTGCTGGCCCATGTGGATCACCGGCAGATGACGCTCGTCACCGCCGCCACGAATGCGACGATCGCTCCCGTCTATATCAGGATTCCCGTGCTCATGGAGAACATTCTGCAGGTACTGCCGGGCACGACCAACGTGGTGATGGTGCTGGGCGCGTCGCCCTTTGAACGTGCGTGGGCGGAGCAGTGCCGGCGGGAATTCGCCGCATTCACCAACCGCGTCACCATTTCTTACCTAAATGACCTGTCGCTGGAAAAAATCCGCGAGCGGGTCGCGACCCTGCCGCCTCACTCCTCCGTGCTTTACGCGATGCTCGCCGTGGATGCAGGAGGGGTACCCTACGAGCAGGAAAAGGCGCTGGTAAGTTTGCAAGCCGCCGCGAACGCACCCATTTTCGGAGTGTTTGAGAGTCAATTGGGCCAGGGCATTGTGGGCGGCCCGCTGCTTCCGTTGGAAGCCTCCGGGCGGCAGGCGGCACAAACCGCCCTCCGCCTGCTGTCAGGCGAGCGGGTTGGCGAGATCGCCATCCCGCCGCCAGATCCGGTGCGGAACCTTTATGACTGGCGTGTGTTGCAGCGTTGGAACATCAATGAAGCACGCCTCCCCGCCGACGCCGAGGTGAGGTTCCGCGTGCCGACCTTCTGGGAGGAACACAAGTGGCAGCTCATCGGCATTCACGCGCTGTGTCTGGTGGAGGGCATTCTCATCTTCGCCTTGTTGCGCAACCGCCGGCGGTTGCGCCGCACTCGAAACGATCTGCAGCAAAGTGAGGAGCGCCTCAGCCTGGCGACAAACTACGCCCGGGTGGGCGTCTGGTCCTGGAACTTTCAGAGCGGAGCCATTGAAGCGACCGCCGAATGCAAACAGCTCTTCGGCTTTGGTCCGGATGAGCCGGTGGATTTCACCAAGTTCATGGAACGCGTCCATCCCGACGACCGGGGGTTGGTGCGGCGGGCTGTGGAGGAGTCCATCAACCGCAAGTCGGCCTATGACCTGCAGTACCGCATCGTGCTTCCGGACGGGCAGCTTCGCTGGATCGCAGCCCGCGGCCGCGGCCGTTATCTGGACGGACTGGCAAACGACATGTTGGGCGTGGTGCTGGATATTACCGAGCGCAAGCGGGTGGAGGAGGAAACGCAACGCCACCGGCAGGAACTCGCCCATGTGTCCCGCGTTTCCATCATGGGTGAACTGTCCGCCTCGATGGCCCACGAATTGAACCAGCCTTTGACAGCCATCCTGACCAATGCGCAAGCCGCCCAGCGCTTCATGGCGTCGGGCAAGGCGGACTTGGACGAGTTTCGCGAAATCCTCAGAGATATCGCCCACGACACCACGCGCGCCCGCGATGTGATCCGCCATTTGCGCTCCCTTGTGAAAAAGAGCGCGCCGGACTTCACGCCGCTGGACCTCAACGAGACCATCCGCGAAGTCATCGGCTTTCTGCATGGCGACATCGTGGCCCGCAACGTCCGCGTCACCTTGGAACTTGCCCCCAACCTGCCGCCGGTCCATGGCGACCGCATCCAGCTCCAGCAGGTCACCATCAACCTCCTGTTGAATGCGTTTGACGCACTGAACGGCAATCCCGTGCCTGAGCGGTTGGTGTCTGTGGCGACGGCGCTGGAGTCGTCGAAACGCGTCCGTGTCACCGTGCGGGACACTGGGACCGGCATTCCTTCCGACAAAATCGAGTCCGTTTTCGAGCCGTTTTACACCACCAAACGCGAAGGCATGGGCATGGGCTTGTCCGTGACCCGCTCCATCATCGAATCGCACCAGGGCATCATCTGGGCTGAGAACCATCCTCAACGCGGAGCCTTGCTTCACTTTGTCTTGCCTGTGTACAAGGCCACTTGAACGAGCATGACCGAGCCGACGCCGATGGTATTTGTGGTGGACGACGACGCCTCCGTGCGTCGCAGCCTGGCACGTCTGCTCAAGTCGGCTGGCTACGAGGTTGAGTCGTTCCCCGCGGCGGTGGCGTTTTTGGTGAGTGGACGCCACCAACAATGCCCCGCCTGCCTTGTACTTGATCTCCGCATGCCCGGTTTGACGGGGCTGGAACTGCAAGAGCGTCTCGCGACCCTGCAATCACCGCTGGCCATTGTCTTCATCACCGGGCACGGCGACATTCCGACCAGCGTTCGGGCCATGAAAGGCGGCGCGGTGGACTTTCTCCTCAAGCCCTTTGACGATACGCAACTGCTCGCCGCCGTGGCGCGGGCCGTCGAGCGCACGCGGGTAGCCTGGAAAACAACTGCGGAGCTCACGGCCATTCGCCATCGCTATGCGACCCTGACGGCACGCGAACAGGAGGTCATGGCGCAAATTGTGACCGGCAAGCTTAACAAACAGGTCGCCGAGGCGCTGGGCACCGTTGAGAAGACGATCAAAGTTCACCGCGCCCGGGTGTTTGAAAAAATGCAGGTGCAGTCACTCGCCGAATTGATCCCGCTTGCCGCCAAGCTCGGTCTGCTCGGTTGAGCACGGTCGCCCGTGCGCTCAGTCCACCAGATCGCACTGCTCATCCCTGCCGTCCGCTGAGGGGGTATTGGCCCAAGGTCCAATAGCCACGAGGGTGGCGGCTCTTCTAGTCTGCCCTTCTCCAGACGCAACGACTCTATCAAGCGCCCGGTGAACAACAACCCACGCAAAATTTACATCGTGGATGACGATGATTCCGTTCGTCGTGCGTTGGCTCGTCTGCTCCGTTCCGAGGGCTTGACCGCTGAAGCCTTCGCTTCGGGTGAATTGTTCCTTGCCGGACTTCCGGAGGATGCTGTCGGCTGCGTCGTGATGGACATTCGCATGCCCGGCCTGACCGGCCACGACGTCCAGCAAAGTTTGCGGGCGCGCGGGCAGAGAATCCCCGTCATCGCGCTCTCAGCTCAAGACGACGAGGAAGCCTGTCGTTGCGCCCGGGAACTTGGAGCCGCGGCATTTTTCCGCAAACCCGTGGATGATCAGGCCCTGCTGGACAGCATCCGCTGGCTGCTGGGCGCTCCACAACCATCCGAGTCGTGACCTGACACTTCATCTCCAAGACCACCTCCCGCACGAACCGCCAAACCAATCCATGCAAACGACAACCCTTCGCAAGGCCCCACTGACAGTGCTTGCAACCGCCGGTCTCGCACTGGCAGCACTTGCCAGCGAACCGCAACCCAACATCGTTCACATCGTAGCCGATGATCTCGGCTGGCGGGACGTGGGCTTCAACGGCGCCACGGACATCAAGACACCGAACATTGACGCGCTGGCCGCCGGCGGCGCGAAGTTCACCCAGTTCTACACGCAGTCCATGTGTACGCCGACCCGGGCGGCGCTGATGACGGGACGTTACCCGTTTCGCTACGGCTTGCAGACCATTGTCATTCCCGGTCCGGCGAACTACGGCCTCGATACCACGGAGCACCTGCTGCCCCAAAGTCTCAAGGAGGCAGGCTACACCACGGCCATCATTGGCAAGTGGCACCTCGGCCACGCGGACACCAAGTATTGGCCCAAACAGCGCGGTTTTGACTACCAGTACGGCGCGATGATTGGCGAACTGGACTACTTCACGCACAGCGACGCGGGAGTGCTCGACTGGTTTCGCAACAACCAGCCCGTGGAGGAACCAGGGTACACGACCCAGCTCCTTGGTACGGACGCGGTCAAATACATCCGCCAGCAGCAGCCGGGCAAACCCTTCTATCTTTACCTCGCCTTCAACGCCCCGCACACGCCCTACCAGGCGCCGCCGGAATACATTGATCGCCACCGGCACATTGAGGAGCCGACGCGCCGCACCTATGCCGCGATGATTTCGTGTCTTGATGATGAGATCGGAAAAGTGGTTGCCGCCCTGGACCAGCGGGGACTGCGCGACAACACCCTCATTGTTTTCCACAGCGACAATGGCGGCACGAAGAACGCCATGTTCGCCGGTCAGATGACCGACCTGTCCAAAACGGTGATCCCCTGCGACAACGGCCCGTATCGCGACGGCAAAGGTTCGCTCTTCGAAGGCGGTTCGCGCGTCGCCGCCTGCGCCAACTGGCCCGGTCGCATCCAGCCCGGCGTTGTGAAGGGCATGATTCACGCCGTGGACCTCTACCCGACCTTCGCCGCCCTGGCGGGTGCGTCCACCGCCCGGAGCAAACCGCTCGACGGGGTTAATGTCTGGGACACCATTGCTGGGGGCCGGCCCTCGCCGCGCACGGAGATCATCTACAACGTCGAGCCGTTCCGCGCCGCCGTGCGGCAGGATGATTGGAAATTGATCTGGCGTTCCTTGATCCCCACGAGCGTGGACCTCTACAACCTGGCCGAAGATCCCTACGAGCAGAACAACGTTGCCGCCGCGCATCCCGATAAAGTGGCCACCCTGCAGGGGCGGTTGAATGCGCTGGGCGGGGAAGCCGCCAAGCCGCTGGCCTTGATCTACGTTACCAGCGTGGGGTTGGCGCACGGCAAACCGAACATGGCTTCCCAGGAAGGCACCGGTCCCGTACAAATCGACCCCGACGGCCACGCGATCACGGACGAAGCTTTTGGTGATCGCGACATTCATCATTAGCCGGTGTCAACAGGCGCAAAGCTTCGTTGCTGGGACAATACCCACCCAACTCCGCACCAACATGAATCCATTTTCGCTCCACGCCGCTGGCGGCGATGGCTTCCCGTTGCTGGGCGGCCGCCGCCTCCTGCACGCATCTCCCGCGGATCAGGCCCGGCCGCCCTACATTGGCCTCTTTGATGCCTGAAGGCCGGCCTCGAAACGGCGAAGCACTGCAAATCACCAACCCCGCAAAGCCCATGAACGACGAGAAGCAACTGAGCATTCACTTCAACAACGGAACCCGGCTGGAAGTGGCCTACCCCACCCAGATCAAGAACTCCATGGGCGCGCTCGTGGAAGCCGCCAAGACGATTATCGAGTCGGACAAGCTGGTCCTCCAGACGGAGGACCAGGTGGTCATCGTGCCTTGGACCAGCATCAAACTGGTTGCGGCGGCGGCAGTGCCCGCGGCGGCTCTGCCCTTCGGGGCGATCAAGGGTGCGCGGATACTCTCCTCCATCTCCTCCACCGAGGAAGTCTGATGGAACGCCCGAGACCTTCGGAAGCCTACCCCCTCAACCCCTGAATCCCAACTGGCGTAACCCGCCCGTTCGATCCTCCTATGAAGCCTCTCTTCCTCTCCACCTTCACGCTTGCGACCGCGTTGCTGCCGGCGTCCTTGTCCGCCGCCGAAGACGCGCCGTGGACCTTTGACCTCACGCTATACGGACTGGCCGCCGGCATGTCCGGCGATGTGATCGTCAAAGGAGTTCCCGCCGATGTGGATGTCGGGTTCGACCAGATCTGGGACAACCTCGAAATGGGCGCGATGGGCAAACTGCGCGTCGCTCGCGGGCGCTGGGCGTTCAACGCCGACGTGATTTACATGGGCCTGGGCGCGGCCAAAAACAATGTGAGCGCCGATCTGGATCAATGGGTGGTCGAGCCGTCCCTGAGCTATCGCATCTGCGAAACTTTTGAGGCGCTGGCGGGAGTCCGCTACAACAACCTGAGCCTCGCAATCGACGGCCCGCTCGGCCGGACTCCTTCCGGCACCGAGGACTGGTGGGATCCGGTTGTCGGCGCAAATCTGTCCCTGCCGTTTGCTGAAACGTTCAGCTTCCACTTCCGGGGGGATGTCGGCGGCTTTGGGATTGGTTCCGACCTGACCTGGCAGGCGTTCCCGTTTGTGGGCTGGCAGATTACGGACGCCTGCTCGGTGCAGGCGGGCTATCGGTTGGTTTACACGGATTATGACACCGGCAGCGGTGCGAACCGGTTCAAATACGACATGCTTACGTATGGTCCCCAAGTCGGCCTTACCATTCGCTTTTGAGGCAGGCCATGCGGGGCACAAGAGCGCATTGGTTGATGACTGGGCCGTTGGCGGGGCGGCACCTCCAATCGTTTGCGGTGTCGCTCCGTCAATTGCCCGCCACGATCGCCCTGTGCGGGGTACTGGGCGGCTTGCCGGCCGGTGCCCAGTTGACATCCGGCGCGGCAAATCAGGGCGGGAGTCCGGGTGTCTCCGATGATTTGTCGCCGGCTGGAATTTCCGTGCCGGCGGCCTCCGCTCCGGCCCCGGACTTGAGCTGGATGCCGCCCGAGGACGGGTTTGACTGGATCCAGCTCAAGTCCGGCGAGTGGCTCAAGGGGCGCTTCAAGGGCATGCAGGACCGCGAACTCGAGTTCGAGAGTGAAGAACTTGATGATCAATCGTTTGACTGGAAGGACATCCGCCAGGTGCGCACGCATCGGATTGTGGATGTGTTGTTCGTGGATGATGAGAAAGTCTCCGGTCCGGTCATCATCACTCCCACTGAGGTCACCGTGGCGGGGGAGACGTCACTGATCTTTCCGCGCGACCAGTTGCAGAGCCTGACCCCGGGTGGAGCCAGGGAGCGCCAACTTTGGTCGGGAAAACTTTCCGTGGGTCTGACCCTGCGATCCGGGAACACCGAACAAGCGGATTTTACCACCCAGGCTTATTTGCAACGCCGCACCCCGGCCACGCGCCTCAGCTTGAATTACCTCGCCAACTTCAGCGAACTCGACGGCGCGGAGAGCGCCAACAACCACCGGATTAACAGCGAATTCGACCTGTGGATCTCGCGCCGTTTCTATTTGATCCTGCCGTATGTGGAGTACTATCGCGATCCGTTTCAGAACCTGAGCCACCGGCTGACCGCCGGCGTTGGCGTCGGCTACGATCTCATCGACCGGCCGAAAGTGGAATGGAACATCACGGCGGGTCCGGCCTACCAGCAGGCGTGGTATGAGTCCAGCCAGCCCGGTGAGCCGACCCGGAAAGGCGCGGCCGCGATCGTATTTGGCAGCCGCTTTGACTGGGACATTACGCGCAAGCTCGAATTGATTTTCGAATATCGCGGACAGTACACCAGCCAGGAGATCGGGGAAACCACCCACCACGCCGTCAGCACCGTTTCGTTCGACATCACCAAGCGCTTCGACCTGGACTTCTCGCTCACCTGGGATCGCATTACCAATCCCAAGGTGGGTTCCGATGGCGTCCCACCAAAGCCGGATGACTTCCGTCTCGTGGTTGGTTTGGGCGTGGACTTTTGACCAGTGGCTTGAGGCGGGGCCTTGATCCCGCCCCGCCCTGCCGCCGGGAGTCAAGACGATGCCGGCGCGGCCGTGAATCTCCGGACTGGTTCAGGGCAAACCACTGGCGGCTGGCAGAGCCGCAAGCCGGCGTTGCACTTCGTTCAGCAACTCCTGATAGGGCTTGAGCGCGCGACGCGTGATGCGTTGCGAGTCCTCGAAAAATTCGTCGCCCTTGTCGCTGATTATCCGCACGTCGGCTTCCAGCAGGTAGGCTCCCGCCCCGTAGTCCGTGATTCGCAAATGGGCGCGCTCCCACACCCCATCGCCCGACCACCCACCCCAAGTGACCGCTTTCCAGGCGCTGCCCTTCTGTTCGACGACCACTTCCATCTTGCCCGAAGTCTTCACGGTGAACTCCTTCGCCTCAAAAACCGCGATGGCGGTGTCGGTGATCTCCTTGGGTGTGTGGTTCTGGATCAGGACGGCGGTGCGATTACCATAACCGCCCCCGTCCGAAGCGCAGCCGGCAGCCAGTGCGAGGACGGCGACGATCAAACAGCGGGCTAAAACGGGATGCGGCATGGTGGTTTCGCGATCGTGCCCCACACATCGGCGGCGCGATTGCGGGCAACTATAGAATTCCTCGGATGCAAAGCAATCATCCGCTTGGCATTGCGCCTTGCCGAGGCGCCTGGGGCTCCTAAACTTGGCCGCAGTCTATGGCCCAACGCAACCAGCAAGCGCCTCCTTCCAAGCCCGGTGGCAGCCAGCCCTTTTGGTGGCTGGCCGTCGCGGTCGTGGGTTTGCTGGTCCTGGCAGGCTGGTGGCAGCGATCACGTGATACAGAATCCAGTCCCGCACCGCTGGCCGCCTCTTCATCCGCCGCGACGGATTCGTCGCCGAAATGGCAGCCCCAGGCTTCGGACGCCGACACGTTCGTGCATTACGCCGGTACCGCGACCTGCCTGGAATGCCACCGCGAACGGCACCAGGCCTGGCTCCAGTCCAACCACGCGCTCGCCGAACGCGAACCAAGCGACGCCCTGGACCGGGCGGCTTTTGATCCGCCGAGGGAGTTGCAGCACGGCAGCCAGGTCAGCGCCACGCGGGTGGAGGGCGACCAGATGGTGGTGAGGGCTCTGGGTCCGGGCAATGAGGTGAAGGATTTTCCCGTGGTGCGGGTGATCGGGCATGATCCGCTGCGGCAGTTTCTCGTCGATATCGGCGACGGCCGCCTGCAAACACTCGAAGCGTCCTACGATCCCCATCGCAATGAGTGGTTCAATGTGTATGGCGAGGAGGATCGCCAACCGGGCGAGTGGGGTCACTGGACCGGGCGCGGCATGAACTGGAACGCCATGTGCGCCGCCTGCCACAACACGCGACTGCGCAAGAATTACGACGCGGTGACCGATTCGTATCATACCGCGATGGCGGAGCGAACCGTCAGTTGCGAATCCTGCCACGGGCCGATGAAAGATCACGTGCTTGCCTACAAGACCGGCACCAAGCCCGCCGCTGTCAGCAAGCCGACGCGCGAACAAATTTTGCACACGTGCGCCTCCTGTCATTCCCGGCGGGCCGAGCTCACCGGTGATTTCCACCCTGGCGAGGACTACTTTGATCATTACCATCTCACCGTGCCGGACTTGAGCGACACCTATTTTGCGGACGGCCAGGTGAGCGGCGAGAATTACGTGTTC
>CAYXDZ010000061.1:0-12449 GCA_964463815.1 uncultured Verrucomicrobiota bacterium
CGTCCCGAGGCGGGACTGGGCGACAGGAGTGTCACCCTTCCGGTTGGAAACGGTCGCGCTGCTCGTCTGGTCGAAAGCGCCGGCAGGCGCCACAGAAAGTAGCCCACGGCGTCAGCCGTGGGTCTGGCAGGGGAGAGAGTCCCAAGCCCCGCCAGGGGCGGCAGAGCGGCTCGTGTGAGTCGGCTTGTCCTTTCGCCCCTCCACGGCTTGATGTGCCCCCGCCCAATCATCCGCGGCTGGCACCGTGGGCTATTCTCTTGTCGCTGTTCCACAGCTCGGTTGCTGACTGCCAATCTCCGTTTCCGCTGTTTGCTCCGGTTGATCCGCCGTCGTCTCAATCCCCGAACAGCTTCTTCAACTTCTCGCGGGCCTTCTGTTCCGCGGCATCGGGTCCGGCGGCACCCTGCCATTCGCGGCGGATGTATTCGAAGTATTCGCAGAAGTTTGCCGTGATCTTGTCGGCCACCGGATCGGCGCGGCGCTCGCGGCACTCGTGCGCGACCTTGCGGTCGTAATGCGTGCAGTTCCGGCAAATCCGCAGATCGGATCCGCAGCGATGGCAGGACTCGGTGCGCGCGGGTCCGCCGGGCAGGGTGAATTCCCAGCCGCATTTGTAGCAGTGGCGGGTCAAAGCCATGAGGGAACAGTCGTTTCGGGTTTCTGGTTTCGGGTTCGGGTTCGGTGTTGCGAAGCTGCACCGTGAATCGTCCTCGTCGTCGTCCTCGTGCTCGTCCTCGGTTGCATGCTCGATTACGATTACGATGAGGAGGACCAGGACGATGGAATCAGTCCTTCAGCGCCTGGAAAATATCCCGGTAAAAGTCCGGATGACTCTCCCACGTCTGCGCAGTGATCAGGTTGCCATCGACGACGCTTTGCTTGTCGATCCACTTGCCGCCGCACGACGCGACCTCGAAGCGCACATTGCAATAGCAGGTCATCCTGCGCCCCTGGCCGATGCCGGCGGCGAGCAGTACCTGGATGCCGTGACAAACCGCGAAGAGCCATTTGCCCTGGCGATCAAACTCCCGCACCAGCTTCAGCAACGGCTCGTGATGCCGCAGGAACTCCGGCGCGCGACCGCCGATCAACAGCACTGCGGCGTAGTCCTTCGCCTTCACGTTCTTGATCGCGACATCGGCCTGGATCAGGTAGCCGGGCTTTTCGATGTAGGTGTTCCAGCCGGGATAAAAGTCGTGGATCACACCGTTCAACCGCTTCTTCTGCGTGGCCCCGATGTGGGCGATCCAGCCCGCCTCCTCGAAGCGGTGTTTGGCGTACAGGATTTCGTAGGATTCGCCGGCATCGTCGGTGACGATCAGGATTTTCTTTTTGGACATGGCCGGAGGTTAAAACGTCGCGCGCAGGACCGGAAGACGTTTCTTGGCGGCGCGCGAGGCTTGCCATTTGGTTTGGTTTCCGGATGGTTTGGCGCTCATGAATTTTGCGCCCGTTACCCTCGTGGCGATCAGTGGCGTCGCCCTGCTGGTCGGGGGCTGTGTCTCGATGAAACCGCCCGCCTATCCGCCCACCCGGCAAGTTGCTCAAACCGACAACTACCACGGCACTGTCGTGGCCGATCCCTATCGCTGGCTCGAAGACGACAATGCGCCGGAAACGAAGGCGTGGGTCGAAGCGCAGAACCGGGTCACCTTCGGCTATCTCGAAGGCATCCCCGAGCGGGAGCGGATCAAGGCGCGGCTGACGCAATTGTGGAATTACGAACGCTGGGGGCTGCCGGAAAAGAAGGGCGGCCGTTATTTCGTCACCCGCAATGACGGCTTGCAGAACCAGAGCGTGCTGTGCGTCCTCGATTCGCTCACCGCGGAGCCGCGCGTCTTGCTCGATCCGAACACGCTCTCACCAGACGGCACCATCGCGCTGACCGGCACGCAGTTCACCGAGGACGGCCGGCTTATGTCCTGCGAGTTCTCCGTGGCCGGCTCCGACTGGGAGGAGATTCATCTGATCGACGTGGCGACGGGCGAGAAGCTGCCGGACGTGATCCAATGGGTGAAGTTTTCCAGCGCGTCGTGGCTCAAGGACGGCAGCGGTTTTTTCTACAGCCGCTACGACGAACCGACCGAGGCGGAGCGGCTCAGCCAGGCGAATTATTTCCACAAGCTTTACTTCCACCGCGTGGGCACGCCGCAGTCGGCGGACGAACTGATCTATCATCGTCCCGACCAGAAGGAGTGGAACTTTGGCGGCGAGGTCACCGATGCGGGTGACTACCTGGTGATCACGGTCTTCCAGGGCACGTCCCCGAAGAAGCGGGTTCTCTATCGCGATCTCACGCAGCCGAACGCGCCGGTGGTGGAGCTGTTGATGGACTTTGACGCGGCCTACAACTTCGTCGGCAACGACGGGCCGGTGTTCTACTTCCGTACGGACCTGAACGCGGAGCGTTACCGGCTGATCGCCATCGATGTCCGCGAACCGGCGCGGGACCGCTGGCGGGAGATCATTCCGGAGAGCGACGCCACGTTGACCGGCGTAAGCCATGTGGGCGGGCGGTTCATCGCGCACTACCTGCGGGATGCCCGCAGCCAGGTGCGGGTGGTCGCCCCCGACGGGCAGTTGATCCGCGAACTGGCTCTGCCCGGGCTCGGCTCGGCGAGCGGCTTTGGCGGCGAGCGCGGCGACACCGAGACGTTCTTCGCCTTCACCAGCTACACGACGCCGACCACGATCTACCGCCTCGACCTGGGCGATTACACGAGCACGGTCTGGCGGCAGCCGGCGACGGCCTTTGATTCCGCGGCCTACGAGACGAAGCAGGTGTTTTATCCGGGCAAGGACGGCACGCGGATCCCGATGTTCATTACGCACCGCAAGGGGCTGAAGTTCAATGGCCGGAACCCGACGCTGCTCTACGGTTACGGCGGGTTTAACATCAGCCTCACGCCCGGCTATTCCCCGGCGGTCGCCGGCTGGCTGGATCTCGGCGGCGTGTATGCCGTCGCGAATCTGCGCGGTGGTGGCGAGTATGGGAAAGCCTGGCATGAAGCGGGCACCAGGCTGCAAAAACAGAACGTCTTCGACGATTTCATCGCGGCGGCGGAATGGTTGATCTCGAGCGGCATCACGCGGCCGGAGAAGCTGGCGATCATGGGCGGCTCGAACGGCGGCCTGCTCGTCGGCGCGTGCGTGAACCAGCGGCCGGACCTCTTCGGCGCGGCGCTGCCGGCCGTCGGGGTGATGGACATGCTGCGCTTCCACCGGTTCACCATCGGCTGGGCGTGGACGAGCGATTACGGCAGCGCCGACAACGCGGAGGAGTTCGCGGCGCTTCACGCCTACTCGCCGTATCACAACTTGAAACCCGGCGTCTGCTATCCCCCGACGCTGATCACGACCGGCGATCACGACGACCGCGTGGTGCCGGCGCACAGTTTCAAGTACGCGGCCCGTTTGCAGGCGGTACAGTCGTGCGCGAACCCGGTGTTGATCCGCATCGAGACGAAGGCCGGCCACGGCGCGGGCAAACCAACCTCGAAACAGATCGCGGAACGCGCCGATCTGTGGGCGTTTCTGGTGAAGAGCTTGGGCGTGAAGATGAACGGGCAACCGAAGTGAAAGCCCCTCCGATGCTTGCCAATTACTTCCTCCGCATCAGGCTGTCCCACGGACAGCCCAAGGCCGCCTGGAGCCTCCACACGGTGGTGAGCAGGATGTTCAATTTGCCCGCCTCGATCTTCTGTACAGTTCGCGGGTTGATGTCCGCCAACTCGGCCAGCCGCTCCTGAGTGATCTTGCGCGCCACCCGTTCGCGCCGCACGTTTGCGCCAAACGTGGCGAGATCCGGAAGTTTTTCCCGTCCATGAGGCACGCCGTATTGGGGCGTGATTTTCACTTGCCTAACACAGCCCAATGGGGCGTAATCCCCTCACTCAAGGCAAAGGAACACGCTGAACTGATATGAAACTCATCAATCAAATCATTGGCAAAGGAACGGTGGGAGCGATTGCCCTTTGTGGGCTGGTCACAACCTCTTTCGCGGTGGATGGACTCACTCTCTCGATTCAGAACACCACAAACGTCCTGCTCTCGTGGTCGAGCACACCCGGCACGAGTTACACCGTCCAATACCGCCCGACGTTGAGCCCTGAAGATGGCTGGCAAACACTCTCCCATGCGTATCCGGCGGCCTCGGGCACGAACCGAACGTCCTTCGTTCACGCTGACATTGTTTGTTATCCCAGCGGCTCTGGCGGCTCCGGCGGCGGGGGCAACCCGCCCGGACCGGAGAGCTTCTCATCCGGCTCGGAATCCGCTGAAGAGGTTTACTCGCCGCCACCCCTGCCGCCGCATCCCGGTGATCCCTCATCATGGACCAGCCCCGAGAGCAAGGACGGGTTTTCTCAATTGAATGACTTTGGGGGTGAAAGCAGTGGGGGCGGCGTCTGCTCAGGCTTCTACCGTGTATTTCATCCCACGCCCGTTGCCGAGCCCGACTTCTTCGCCGTGCCGCAGGGTACGCAGCCAAATCAGTTGGATATTTTGAACAACGACCATGATCCGGACGGCAATTTGATTCTGCTTTCGGCCGTTGAATCCGCGAGCCACGGGACGATCAATTACAACAACGACGCCTCGGTCTTTACGTACACTCCTTCGAGCGGATTCTATGGTATGGACACGTTTTCGTACGGCATCACCAATGATGTCGGGGGCACCAACTCGGCGCCTGTATTTGTGTTCACCACTCAGTCTGGCAACGGCCATCCGAGCGCGCCCAGTTTGGAGTTCACGCTGCTGACCAATCAAACCGTTATCTCGTTCCCGATCCTCACGAACATAACTGATCCCAACAGCGACACCCTGCATCTGGCTTATCTGGGACAGCCGAAGCGTGGTACCACGGCGACCAATGGAAGCGGAAACTTGGTTTACACACGGACGTCAGCTTATCTGGTGCAGGACCAGTTTTTTTATGTGGTGACCGACGGCCGGGGCGGCTTTGCGAGGCGGGTGGTCACGATCAACCCGCAAGATTCAGATGAGGACGGAATGCCCGACGAATGGGAGCTGGCGCATGGGTTGAACGTCACGCAGAACGATGCTCATGCCGACCCGGATAACGATGGCCTGCCCAACCTCGCGGAATACAAATTGGATACCAACCCAGCCGTCGCGGATAATCCCCTCAATTTGGAAAATGTCGCGACCAATCAGGTGTTTGGCCAGCACACCTACATTCCTGTCCCAATAAAGAGCTACCTGCCCAGACAACCGATCGCCTTAATGCTCAACGACAACGTCGCAGACGCATCTTTGGTTAAGCGAGCAGACGGTTGCTGGTACGTGAGCTGGAACACTATTTGGATGACCAACAGCACATACCCCATTGGCTTGAGCTTTCAGTACTTTCCCAATGCAGAACCGCCCGCCGTTTCGAGGACCATGGGGCAGACAAAAAATGTCTCAGTGTCAAATGTCGTGTCATTTGCGAAGTGGACCTCGGAATTCAACCACACCCTGGCCCTTGATCTTAAATTTGCCTTTCAGAATGCGGATTTCCGAATCGAGCTATACGATGAGCAAAACCAACCACTGGTTTATCTGGCCAGTAGCACCACAAACGGGAGTGTCCAATCGGCTTGGAATTTGAAAAATGGGCAAGGGCAGCAAGTGGCATTCAGCCATGTTCGGGCAGCAGTTTTTGCCAAAGCATCCGGCAGCGGGAGCCTGCCTCCGTTGTTTAATCCAACAAATCAACCCAACAATGAACTCTGGTTTATCAAGCAATCCGGAGGTGTGACTGACACGTTTGCAGTGGCTTGGGGTTGGGACTTTTACTCGACCGCATTCAATAATCTCCGAGACCAGCTCATGCTGAATGGCGTGATCAACATCATTGGAAGTCCGGCAAGTTTTGATTCATACGCCATGTTGCCAAATTGGAATGTTCCATTTGCCAGCTCCTTTCGTTACGACAACGAACAGGACAAGGCCGTACTTTTTAATGCGCTCACGAACAGCGGGAATTTCTTTTGGTTTGGGCATGGGAGTGAAAAATTGATCGAAGGAAACGGAAAACGCTCGTTTATACTCGCATTGGAAGTTGAAACCCTTCTGCAAAATCGAAAGCACCGCTCCAGCCCCAAAATGCCTCGGGACAACAAGCATCCCTATCGGCTGGTGATCCTCAACGGGTGCAGCACGTATCACCCCGATTGGGCTAATGCTTTTGGAATAGACTTCTCGCCAGACGGAACCGTGAACACAGTCTTGGAATACCAGTTCACAGGTCGAAAGCCGCAGGCCTTCGTTGGCTGGACCACGGAAGTCACGGTTCCGCCATCTAGCGGGATATCAAGCGGTGATCACTACGCTTACGCTCTGGCTTTGGGTGAGCTTTTTTCGAGATGGATGGGTGGCTTTCCGCTTCAAACTTGCCTGGAGTTTTTTGCAGACAGCGCAATTGATGATGGGTTTACTGAGCAAGACAAATGGAAGATTTCCGGATGCTATGATCTGACGCGGTATGACCCTTGAAGGCTCTTCACCTTATGGATAAACGAACACATGAAGGACTTGTTCGGCTGCTTCTTGGATTCGTTTTGGATGTGGCGCTGTGGTTTGTCTTTCGCAAGATGAGCTTGTGGGGCGGCATGGAAAGGGAATTCCGTCTCGCATTCCTGGGTGGCAGCCTGGCGGCGGTCACCGCAATTGTGCTGCTGCCGGTCTTTTGGCGAGGCGCTCCCTGGCAGGCTCCCGTTGCGCTGGCGTTCCTGTGGTTGCCCGGAAGCGTGCTTTACCTGGTGCTTCTTACGTTGTTGAAATACTGGTGACCTGAACGAAACTCCCCGTCATGGAAATCCTTGCCACACCAACCTTGGCCTACCAGGTCGCCGCCATGATGTTGATGCTGGCCGAGGTGAACTTCTTCTGTGAACAGACCGGCGTGCCCCATGACCGCCCGTTCGATCTGACTGACGTGCGGAGCGGCAGTCACGTCGGCCCCCCGTTTCTGAAGTCTTTTGGCGGCAGCGTTCTCACCGACAAACTTTTCTTCGGGTTTGGGTCGGGGCATTTGGCCAATTATTGGCAACGTCAATTCATGCCGGGAAGTTCAGATGAGGCTATCAGAGGCCGGAATTTGGAGCTTTCGATGATGTCCTCTCTGATTGATGAAGACGAAGCTGTTCACCTCGCGACCAACTGGCTGGCGGCGCTGAATATCGACCTGCCAGCATTGGAAGCAAAGTATCGTCGCGAGATCGTCCAATGGCGGTTTCATCCGGATGGGCCACAGGGAGAAGTTCTGATGCTGCCGGTCTATCAGATTGAATGGCGCGGAAACATTCTTCGCTCTCGGCCCAATGTGCAAAGCGCGGTCGTTACCGTGACCATCTTCGGCGTAACCAAGGAAATGGTGAAACTTTCGATCCTCGACGATTCGCTATTCCTGCGGCCGGCGATAAAATTTGAGGAATTGAAGAAGCTGCTCGACGTGCCAGATGAGGAATTCCGCACGATGAGCAACCAGGCAAGGTCAAACCTGGTGATGCGGGCGGCAGGGTCTCAAAGTCTGAAGCTTCCTGAATTCGTGCTGCCAGCGGCCATCCATCCAAAAGGGGAGAGGAAACCTGCTGCGGATTCGTTGGAGCGCCCCGGTTCAGTCATTGAATTGCCACCCCGGCCCGCGCCCAAGTGACAGATTCTTTTTCCCCGTCGCTTCCGCCAGCACTTCCGCTGAACCCGTGGCATCCGGCCAGCTTGGACTCCGGGCATGAACCCTGATAGCTTCTCGGCCGTGAACCGTGTCCTCTTTCTGACCTGCCTGACTTTGTTCCTGTCCCTGCCGGCGCTGCTGCCGGCCGCCGGGCCGCGCCTCAACGAGTTCATGGCGGCCAACTCGCGCACTCTGGTCGATGAGGACGGCGATCGTTCGGACTGGATCGAGATTCACAATCCCGATCCAACGCCGGCCAATCTGAACGGGTGGTACCTCACCGACCAGTCCACCAACCTCACGCAATGGGTCTTCCCGAACATCACCGTGCCGGCGAATGGTTACCTGCTGGTGTTTGCCTCGGGCAAGGACCGGCGGGTCGTGGGCCGGCCGTTGCACACCAACTTTCGCCTGAGCGAGGAAGGCGAATTCCTCGCGCTCGTGCAACCCGACGGCGCGACGGTGGCGCACTCGTTCAATCCGTTTCCGCCGCAGTCGGCTGACATCTCGTACGGTCTCGGGTTGAACATCGCTTACGAAACGCTGCTCGCGGAAGGCGCGCCGGCGAAGGCGCTGATCCCGGTCGATGGCTCGCTCGGCCTCGCCTGGACGCAGCCGGGGTTCAACGACGCGGGTTGGCTGAGCGGCCCGACGGGCATCGGCTATGACTATCCCGGCTACGTCGGCCTGGATGTGGGTGCCATGTACAACGTCAACCAGACGGTGTATGCGCGCGTGCCGTTCACGGTGGCGAACCCGGCGGCCTATCAGTTCCTCACGCTGCGGTTGCGTTATGAAGATGGTGTGATCGTCTGGCTGAACGGCACGCAGATCCTCGCCGACAACGCCCCCGCTTCGCCGCAGTGGGATTCCGGCGCGACCGCCAATCGCGACGACGCCATCGCCGTCCAGTTCCGCGACTTCGATCTCACGTCGCATCTCGGGCTGCTTGGCGCGGGGCCGAATGTCCTCGCATTTCAAGTGTTGAACAACGGCCTGACCAGCTCGGACATTCTGCTGTCGCCGGTGCTGGCCGCTAGCACGAGTCCGATTGGCGATCCGGTGCCGGGCTTTTTTGCGCTGCCCACACCGCGGGAGGTGAACGGCAATTCGACGCCTCCCCTGGCTGGCGATGTCGTGCTGTCCCCGCCCGGCCGCCCGTTTACCACGTCCGTCGCGGTGACGTTGAGCGAATCCACGCCAGTGCCGGGCGCGCAGATTCGCTACACGCTCGACGGCGGCGAGCCGGATGAAACGGCTGCGTTGTATTCCGGGCCGCTGACGGTCACGGCGAACAGTTACCTGCGGGCCCGGGTGTTCGCGGCCGGCAGGGAGCCGGGGCCGGTCACTGGCGCGGCGTATCATCGGCTCGACGCGGATGTCGTGAACTTCAGCTCGAACCTTCCGGTGTTCATCATCGACAATTTCGCGGGAGGCGGCTTCCCCCAGGATCCGTTGATTCCGACCGTGATGTCGATCTACGAGCCCGTCGCCGGGCGCGCCTCGCTGACCAACGCGCCGCACCTGATGACGCGCGCCGGCATGAAACGGCGTGGTTCGAGCACCGGCGGCCAGCCCAAGCCCAATCTCGCCGTCGAGGCGTGGGATGAGTGGGATCGCGACCGGGACATCGAGCCGCTGGGCTTCGCCGCCGAGGCGGATTGGATTCTCTACGCGCCGCTCTATTTCGATCCGTCGTTGATGCACAATCCGTTGATGTTCGAGCTCAGCAACCAGGCCGGGCGCTACGCGACGCGCACGCGTTTCGTCGAGGTGTTCATCAACTCCGGCGGCAGCGCGATCAGCCAGTCCGACTACATGGGGGTGTATGTGTTCATGGAGAAGATCGACCGCGAAGGCGACCGGGTGGACGTGGACCGCCTGCTGCCCGAGCAGTCGCTGCTGCCCGAGATCAGCGGTGGCTACGTCCTGAAAATCGACCGCGCCGATCCGGGCGACAACGGATTCTTCGCCGCCAACCAGAGCCTCAAGTATGTGTATCCGGGCGAGGCGGAGATACTCACCGCGCAACGCGATCCCCAGGAGCAGTACATCCGCGGTTTCTTCAACACCTTTGGCAACGTGCTGTACGGCGCGAACTACGCGCATCCGGTGAACGGTTTTCGCGCGCACGTCGATGTCCCGGCGGCCCTCGATCATCACTTGTTGAACGTGCTGGCCTTTAATGTGGATGCGCTCCGCCTCTCCGGTTTCATGCACAAACCGCGCGACGGCAAGCTCACCTTCGGCCCCATCTGGGATTTCGACCGCGCGCTCGGCTCGACGGACGGCCGCGATTCGAATCCCTGGGTCTGGCGGGCCGAAACCGGCGACCGCGGCACGGACTTCTTTAACTACACCTGGTGGGACCGGTTCTTCAGCGACCTGGAGTTCTTTCAAAGTTACATCGACCGCTGGCAGGAGCTGCGGCGGACAACTTTCAGCACGGCGAACATTTACAGCGTGATCGACGCGTACGCAGCCGAGTTGGCCGAGGCGCAGCCGCGCGAGCAGGCGCGCTGGGGCGTGCAACCGCGCGGCGGAAGTTACGCGGGCGAGATCGCGCACTTGAAGCAATGGCTGGCGAACCGGATCGCCTTCATGGAAAGCCAGTTCGTCGCGCCGCCGGCCTTGAACCGGGAGAGCGGCCAGATCACCGCCGGGTTTCAACTCCAGCTCACACAACCGGGCGCGGGCACCATTTACTACACGCTCGACGGTTCCGATCCCCGCGCGTCCGGTGGTGGCCTCGCGGCCGGGGCGATTGCCTACACCGGTCCGGTGACGCTCAACGCCACGGCCGAGGTGCGCGCCCGCGTGCGCAACCCCGCGCACACAAGCCTGACCGGGCCGGACAACCCGCCGCTCTCGAGCCAGTGGTCGGGTCCGGTGGCCGCTCGATTGACCGTGCTGCCGCCCGCGGCTGTGGGAACGCTGGCGATCTCTGAGATCAACTTCCATCCCGCGCCGCCGACCGCCGGGGAGCTGGCGGTGAATCCCGCCCTCACCAGGGAGGACTTCGAGTTCCTCGAATTGAAGAATATCTCCAACGAGACCATCGACCTCGTGGGCGCGGCGTTCGTCGCGGGTGTCGATTACGCGTTCACGGCGGGCGGCGTCACCTCGCTGGCGGCGGGCGGGCGGTTGTTGCTGGCGCGCAATCCGGCGGCGTTCGCACTGCGCTACGGCGCACCTGGCACCGTCGTCGGCCCGTACGGTGGCGCGTTGAACAACAATGGCGAGCGCTTGCACCTGGTCGCGGCGAACGGGGCGACCATCCTCGATTTTACTTATGGCAACTCCTGGCACCGGCTGGCCGACGGACTGGGTTTCAGTCTCCAACTCCGTTACGAGAACGTTTCCGGCAATGACTTGAACGATCCCGCGGCCTGGCGGGCGAGTGCGATGCCTTCCGGCAGCCCGGGTGGCGATGACTCCGGCGCGACCATATCGGAGGCGGTCGTGATCAATGAAGTGCTCGCCCACACTGATCTGCCGTTCGTGGACGCGGTGGAGTTGTGGAACCGCTCTACCGTGCCCGTCGATGTCAGTCACTGGTGGCTGACGGATGACCTCGCGTTGCCGCGCAAATACCGGCTCCCGCCCGGCACGGTGATCGCCGCCAGCAGTTACCTCGTGCTGGCTGACGGCGACTTCAACGCTGACCCGCAGAGCCCGACAAGTTTCTCCTTCAGTTCGCTTGGCGAAGCGGTGTGGTTGCTCTCGGCGGATGCGTCCGGCGAATTCACCGGCCATTTGCATGGGTTCAATTTCGGCGCGAGCGCGAACGGCGTGTCGTTCGGCCGCGTGCTGAACAGCCAGGGCCGCGAGCGTTTGACGGCCCTGAGCGCCCGTAGCCTGGGTGCGCCCAATCCGCCGCCGCTCGTCGGGCCGGTCGTCATCAGCGAACTCATGCCGCAGCCGCCGTTGTTGAACGGTGCCAACAACGTCCGTGATGAGTTCATCGAGTTGCGGAACCTCACCGGTGCCGGCGTGCCGTTGTACGATCCCAATCACCCGACGAACACTTGGCGGCTGGGCGACGGCGTCGAATTCACTTTTCCCGAGGGCGTGGCGCTTCCAGGCAATGGCTTTTTGTTGGTTGTCGGCTTTGATCCGGTGACTGATCCCACGTCGCTCGCGAGCTTTCGCGCGGCGTACGGTCTCGGCAACGGCACCACCATTCTCGGTCCGTGGAGCGGACGGCTCGACAACGCGGGTGAGCGCGTCTCGTTGTTCAAGCCCGATCCGCCGCAGCAGGCACCGTCGCCCGACGCCGGCTTCGTGCCCTTGGTCGAGGTGGACTCGCTGCGCTACGGTGATGGCGTGTATTGGACAACCAACGCCAACGGTTCCGGCCTCTCCTTGCAGCGTCTGGTCGGTGCGGGCTACGCCGATGAACCGTTGAACTGGATCGCGGCAACGCCGACGCCCGGCGGGGCGAACGCGGGCGGCGAATCGTTGGACAGCGACAACGACGGGCTGCCGACCGCGTGGGAAATGTTGATGGGGCTGAATGCCAATTCGGGAACCGGCGTGAACGGAGCGCTCGGAAATTCTGACGGCGATAGCCTGACCAATCTTGAGGAATGGCAACAGGGCACGCATCCGCTCATGGCCAACCTGCCGTTGCAACTGGAGCCGGTTGTTGCAGCGGGCCAACTCACCCGACTTCGCTTCCGCGCCGAACCGGGACGGACCTATCACTTGCAGGCCACGACCCATCTGGGTGGCCTGTGGCAGACGCGCTTTGTGATTCCGGCGGGAG
>CAYXDZ010000062.1:0-2079 GCA_964463815.1 uncultured Verrucomicrobiota bacterium
CCGAAGTCACGCGCCTGCTCGCCCGGGTCCATGACACGGAGGCGTTTCGCGAGGGACCCAACCTGCTGCCCAATCCGGGGTTTGAGGTGGTCGGGACCGACGGTCTGCCGGCGGGCTGGAAGCGCCGCGATTACGGGAATTCCCCCGGCAACGCCGGTGCCGTCTGGGAAATCGTCAGCGGCCAGAACAACGCCCGGACCGGTACGAACGGCGTGCGTGTGCGCGCCGGCCAACGGGCGGACACCAGTCTCCACGCCGATGTCGAGTTGAAGCCGCACACCCAGTACCGGCTCGCGGGATGGGTCGGCTCCGACAACCTGCGGGGCAAGGTCAGCCTCAACGACCACCTTGGCCGGGTTGAAACGGAACTGCTGCGCATGCGGTCCAGCGACTGGCGTGAAGTCGAGGTGCTGTTCAACAGTGGCAACCGGACGCGGGCAAGCATCAACGTGCTTTTCGTGGCCTCGGGGGAGGGCTATTTCGACGACGTGAAGCTGGCGGAACTGATCCCGATCAACGAAACGGTCACCGTGGCCGCGGGGGATGCCAAACGCGGCGAGGAGATCTTCTTCAAGCACACGGCCGCCTGTGTTTTGTGCCACCAGCTCAACGGCCAGGGCAGCACCGTGGGCCCGGCCCTGGACGGCATCGCCGCCCGGCAGACCGACGAGTACATCCGCGACAGCCTGCTGGAGCCGAGCAAGCAGATGGCAAAGGGTTTCGAGCAGCTTGAAATCTCACCGATGCCGCCGATGGGTGACATCTTCAGCCCGCAGGAACTCGCCGATGTCGAGGCCTTCATGAAGACGCTGAAATGAGCGGTTGCCTCGCGGGCAGCCAGGCGGTATTTGAACTCCGATGCACCGTGATTTCCTGAATCCCCGGGCGGGCGGTTTCCGTCTGCTGGTTCGATCACTTTTTCAAACCATGCAAACGATTGCCCTCCCGCTCGCCCCCCGTCAGGTTGCTCAAACAAGTTCTCGCGGATCACTCCTCCGCGCTGCGATGCTCGGTGTTGCCCTTGCGGCGACCACGGCCCTGGCCGCACCCGAGGATGACATTTATCTGCTCGGCCCCGACTCGCAGCCTCAGGAGGGCGTGCCGCAGGGCAAGGTCGTCGGGCCGTTGACGCTGGCCAGCGAGGTGTTCCCCAATACCACGCGGCATTACTGGGTTTATGTGCCCGCCCAATATGATGCCGCCAAGCCTGCCGCGTTGATGATCTTCCAGGATGGCCACGCCTTCCTCGCGCGCGATGGCGCCTACCGGACGACCCATGTGTTCGACAACTTGATCTACCGTCGTGAGATGCCGGTGACGATCGGCGTGTTCATCAACCCCGGCCGGCGGCCGGATCAGCAGGAATCCTCGGCGGCCGACTGGGGGGATCGCATTAACAACCGGCCGACCGAATACAATGAGTTGAATGACAACTACACGAAGATGATCGTCAACGAGCTGCTGCCGGCGCTGAAGAAGGATTACAACATTTCGGACCGGCCGGAGGATCGCGGAATCGGCGGTGCCAGCTCGGGTGCGATCTGCGCGTTCACCGTCGCGTGGCATCGGCCGGATCAGTTCAGCAAAGTGCTGAGCACCATCGGCAGCTTCACGAACATTCGCGGCGGTCACGAATATCCGAACCTGATCCGTGCGGCGGACCGCAAACCGATCCGCATCTTTCTCCAGGACGGCATGAACGACAATCGGGGCCGGCGGCGCGGCGGCGGGTATGATCCCAAGTGGGACTGGTACGCGCAAAACCGGTTGATGGTCGAGGCCCTGGAAGAAAAAGACTATGATGTGAACTACGTCTGGGGCATCGGCACGCATTCGAACAAGCAGGGCGGTGCGATGCTGCCGGAGATGCTCCGCTGGCTCTGGCGCGATTACCCGCGGCCGCCTGACGATCCGATGGACGACACCCATCGGAAGTTGCTCGTACCGTAAGATGCGAACTTGGAAGAGCGACATTCCCGTCGCCCAATTTCACCGCAGGTTGACAGGAGTGTCGCCCTTTCGCGCCTACTCGATCGAGAGCGCCTGCTTGATTTTGAACTTCTCGAGGCGCTTGCGCAG
>CAYXDZ010000062.1:2179-12441 GCA_964463815.1 uncultured Verrucomicrobiota bacterium
CGGGGAGATCCGCCACCAGGATGGCGTCACCTTTGGCGACCACGAGCGCGCGTTCGATGACGTTTTCCAGTTCGCGGACGTTGCCCGGCCAGCGATGCGATTCGAGGGCGGTCAACGCGTCGGCGGCGATGGACTTCGGCTGCTGACCGGACTGACGGCTGAACTTCTTGAGAAAGTAATTCACCAGCAGCCGGATGTCCGAACGGCGCTCGCGCAACGGCGGCATCTGCACGCGGACGACGTTCAAACGGTAAAACAGATCCTCCCGAAACTCGCGCGCGGCCACGGCCTGCTCCAATGGTTTGTTCGTCGCCGCGATGACGCGCACATCCACGGTGACCGGCTGGTTGCCGCCAACGCGTTCGAAGGTGCCCGACTGAAGGACGCGCAGAATCTTGGTCTGCGTGGGCAGCGACATGTCGCCGATCTCATCGAGAAAGATCGTGCCGCCGTGACATTGCTCGAACTTGCCGATGCGCTGCGTGGCCGCGCCGGTGAACGCGCCCCGTTCGTGGCCGAACAGTTCGCTCTCCAGCAGGTTCTCCGGAATGGCCGCGCAATTGATGGCGAGGAATGGTTTCCCGCTGCGGCGGCTGTGGTGATAAATCGCGCGGGCGACCAGTTCCTTGCCGGTGCCGCTTTCGCCGGTGATGAGCGCCGTGGCGTCCGAGGCGGCGAGCTGACCGATCAGTTTGAAAACATTCTGCATCGGCTCCGCCCGCCCGACGATGCCCAGCTCGTAGTCCTCGGATTCGAGCATGGGCTCGTAGCTCACGACCTGCTTCATGTCGCGCGAGGCCTTGAGGGCATCCGTGACGATCTGCTTGAGCTTGGGGATGTCGAACGGCTTGAGGAGATAGTCGAACGCCCCCAGCTTCATCGCTTCGATGGCAGTCTGCGTGGTGCCGTAGGCGGTCATCATGATGACCGGCACCTTGCTGTCGAGTTCGCGAAGGCGGCGGAGGGTTTCGAGGCCGTTCATGCCGCCCATGCGCACGTCCATGATGACCAGGTCGGGCTGCACCCGGGGGAGCAGTTGCAGGCCCTCTTCGCCGCTGCCAGCGGTGGCAAGTTCGATCTCCGGCGTGCCGAAAATGCGGCGGAAGGAGTATTGTACGTCCGCTTCGTCGTCGATTAACAGAATCTTTTCCATGTCAGCGTTGGGCGTCCAACGGGCGCGAGGATTAGCCGGGCGCGGCGGATTTGACAGCGATTTTTCGGGGCGCGGGGCGGAGGCGCGATTCCGGACCTCAAGCTTCCGCGGTCTCCTCCGTGGTCACTTCGGCCAGATGTTCGCGGTCTTTGAGGAACAGGTAAACCAGCCCGCCGATCAGGCTCCACGCCAGGCTGCCCGCGTAGGCGAGCAGGGAAATCGTCAGGGCGGTCGTCGTGTTCACGAGAAACGGCGCGGCCGCCAGAACAGCCACGTAGAGATTCTCCCGGACGCCGAGGCCGTTCAGCGTGATTGGCAGGGCGGAGATGCAGATGATGGCCGGCACCACGAGGCACCAGACGAGGAGGGGCACGTTAATGGAGAGGCCGTCGGCAAGGATGACGTATTGGGCCACGCAGACACCGTTGAGGAGCATCGAGAGCAGGACCATGCGCAGGAAGAAGCGGCCGCTTCGGCCGAATTCCCGGCAAGAAACGAGGGACCGCTCCAGCCAGTCGCCTTTGGGCAGCCGACGCAACCACTCGCGCGCGCCCCGCCAGGGACGGCTGAGGCCGCCCCAAAAAGCCAGGACGACGAAGCCGGTGCCGACCGCCAGCATTCCAAGCACGACCAGTAACAGCAGGCGGAGTTGCTCGTGCGAGCGCAGCAGTTCCAGGTTCGGCAAGGCCAGCAGGCTGGCGAACAGCAGCATGGTCCACAGGCCGATGACGCGATCGACAAACACCGTGACGACGGCTTCGGTCTTTTGATGGGACGTTTCCCGGGCGGCGTAGTAGGCCTTCACCAGATCACCGCCGGTCGAGCCAAGCAGAAAGGAATTAAAAAAATGGGCGACGAGCGAGATGCGCAGCGCCCTGCCGAAGGACAACATCAAGCCCTGCGTGCGCAGGGCGATCAACCAGCGGCCCGCTCCCAGCAAGATGGTCAACCCCATCACCAGGAAGGAAGCGAACAAGGGCAGGGGCTGGACGGCGGTCAGGTTTTCCCAGAGCTGACGGGGGCCGAGTTGCCAGGCGATGCGCCATTGCTCGCCCCGGGTCAGTGCCTCCCAGGCGGGTTCCTGCGTGCCCCAGGCCGAGCGGCCTTCGCTCAGGAAGATCGCGTTGAACAACCACCCCAGCAGGAGGAGGCAGATGGCCAGCCGCCAGCCCACCCGACGAAACTTTGCGCCCCGGTTCACGCGGTTCCCCAGAGATTCATCACATGTTGGGCGCCGCGTTGCACACCCTCGGCCGAGAGGGAGGGGCTGAACTCGAAAACCTTGATCAACTCGGGCTTGAGGTGCGGAGCCAGCGCCGCGAAATCCACCGAACCGGTGCCGGGTTCCTGGTGATCCCGGCCCGGCGGCAGCACGTCGTGAATGTGCATGCCGATCAGGCGATCGGCGAGATTCTCCAGGTGGAACTGGTGCATGATCAGCCCGAGGTGTTCCTTGATCTGCGCATGCCCGACATCGTGCCAGTAGCCGACGGTCTCCGCAGGAAATCCCTTGAGCCAGAAGGGCAGTTCACCCTCAAACGGGATTTCCTCGACCGCGTCGCGGTTCTCGATCCCCAGCCGGATTCCCGCGCTGGCCGCGGCCTCGATGAACTGTTTGAGCAGCCCATCCGCGCGTTCGGTGTATTTGTCCTTCCGGCTCTCGCGCTTTTCAATCGCCTCGGACAGCAGCTTCTCGTACCGGGGCGAACCGGTCTCGCCCCGCCCGGCCATTTCCAGAAGCTTTTCGGTGTAGTCGCGCATCGTGATGCGTCCCATGTGCAGCACGACCGCTCCGGCCCCGACGCGCGCGGCGGTTTCAATGGTCTTGAGCGTGTGCTTGAGGGCGTTTTCGCGCTCCCAACGATCCGAGGTGGTGAACTTGAAGACGTTGGGCGCGGCGTGATTGACGCCCATTGGGAGCGGGCAGAAATTATGCACCGAAGAGATCTTGATCTCGCCCGCATCGACGGCCTCCAGAATGCCCGGCATCAGACTGATGCGGATGCCGTGGCTGAGTTCCGCGTACTCGAAGCCGAGTGAATGGATCTCGCGGAGCATTTCGCGGCCATCGGTGTGGCGGTGGGAATTCCAACAGGTCGATAATGAGTACATCCGGATAAAATAAAAAACCGAGTGCCGCTCGTGGTGCAACCGGACACTCGGCTGAAAACAAAGCTGGGCTCAAGCGTTGGCGTAACGCGCGCTCAACATGGTGGAGAAGTGGGCGACCTTCAGCTTGCGCCGCCGGCGCTCGCTGGGCTTCTCGAAGTGCCGATGATTACGCACTTCCTTGAGCGTGCTTTCGCGATCAATCTTCTTCTTGAGCCGCCGCAGGGCCCGCTCCACCGATTCGCCTTTTCTAAGTCTTATCTCAGTCAATTATTCTCACATCCTCTCGCTTGCCGGTGCTACAGCGGGCACGACTCAATCCCAGTGCAGCTCCCGTATTTAGTGCGCTGAGAGAGTAGAAAGGCTGGCCAAACCGTGTCAATTGGCAAACTGCAACGCTTGATATAACGTACAACAAATTAGCATTCAGTTGGTTATGAGATTTTCGTGCAGAGTTTCTTCGAGTGCCGAGACTGCCAAGAATCGGCAGCCGTGCCGAATTGAAAATGAACGACCAGCATAAATGTGGATTGCAACGTATTAATGGAAAACGGCTTGCAGCCATGCGCTCTGACAAGTTTCGAGGTCCCGTCGCAAATGTGAGCACTGAACGGCCGGGCACGTTCAGTGCTCCCCTCTTTTTTGTGCAGGTGCTACTAACAGAATACGCAACCGACAGCTTCCCGCTGTCAATTGAACTCAAACCCTTGGTTCTGATGAACACCGGCGAATCCACGACCCAGAACGACTTCTCCCGGAAGAACCATCCCAATGCGCTGGCTTCGCGGACCATGCCCAAAGCCAATCGCCCCTTGCTGGACGGAAAACGCAAGGCCCCGCGCTTTCAAACCGCTCCCGGCGGCGTCATCGGCGCCACCTGCCTTTCAATCATCGGGATGATTGAGCCGGGTCGGACCGTTCGGCTCTACCGGCAAATTCACTGAGCAGGCGGCCGCTTGGAAGGGTGGTTCAGGCTTAAGTCCCAATCTGCTTCGCATAGGCGGCGGCGTCCAGCAGGCCCTCCGCCGGTTTTCCTGGAGCCAGTTGCACCTTGAAAAACCATCCCGCAGCATAAGGCTCCCGATTCACCAGGCCGGGATCGTTCGCCAGAGCGGGGTTGATCTCGGTCACGCTGCCGGCGACGGGTGAGTAAATGTCACTGGCGGTCTTGACCGACTCCACGACGGCACAGGCTTCACCGGCGGCCACATTTCGGCCGACTTCCGGCAGTTCGACAAATACGATGTCTGTTAGCTCGTGCTGGGCATGATCGGAGATGCCAACGGTGGCCGTATCACCTTCGAGGCGCACCCATTCGTGGGATTTGGCGTACTTCAAGTCGGCAGGAACATTTTGCATGGCGGGAAAAAGATTTCAGGAAGCGGTCTTGCGGTAAATGGGTTTCTTCACGATTGCGGCATTGAATCGTCGGCCGCGAATCTCGATGGCAATTGGATTTCCAACCACGGCTTGATCAGCAGCGACCAGTCCAAGCCCGATCCCATAATTGAGCGAAGGACTCTGGGTGCCGCTGGTCACTTCGCCGATTAGTGCTCCTGATTCGCCGGGAAGCAGTATCGGATAGTGCGCCCGCGGCGGGGCTGACTTGTCGGTCATCGCAAAAGCGATCGCCTTGCGCGGCGGGCCGGAGGTCTTTTGGTCAAGCAGCGTTTCACGGCCGTTAAATGCCGGCTTGTCGAGCGCCACGAAGTAACCCAAACCCGCTTCGATGGGCGTGATCTCTTCCGAAAGCTCGTGGCCATAGAGCGGATAACCCATCTCGGTGCGCAAGGTGTCGCGGGCACCCAGCCCGCAGGGTTGGAGACAAGCGGTATGGCCAGCGGCCAACAATTTGGTCCACACCGCTTCGATGAGCGCGGCGGGAGCGACCACTTCGAAGCCGTCCTCGCCGGTGTACCCCGTGCGGCCCACCCACACCGCATCTGCGCCAAACGGAAACTGACCAATCTGGTTCTTCTTCAATGCCAGTATGCGGACGCCTTCAATTCCCGCGCGGGACGGCCCGGCGAAGACTTCGCCCATGAACTCGACCACCCGCGGTCCCTGCACGGCAACCGCGGCCAGTTCGGCGGAACGATCAATCATCTTCACCGACGCCTTTCCAGACCAGTCAGCGTGCTGATGGCCAATCCAGGCCACATCATCCTTCACCCGCGAAGCGTTGATGATCAGCAGAAATTCTTCGGTGCCGATACGGTAGAGGTAGAGATCGTCGATCACGCCGCCAGAGGGATTACACATCAGGTTGTACTGACCCTCGCCCACTGCCAGCCTGGCCGCATCATTAGTCAGCAGATGATTCAGAAAATCCTTTGCTCCGGCACCGGAGATTTCCACCTCGCCCATGTGCGAAATGTCGAAAATTCCGGCCGCCCGGCGCACGCACAGGTGTTCATCGACAATGCCGGAATACTGCACCGGCATTTCCCAGCCGCCAAAATCAATCAACCGGGCGCCCAATCGGCGATGCGCTTCGAACAACGGAGTGCGTTTCAGATCCATGGCTGTTCGGCTAACCCCACTTCTCGGTCTTCATCTGCGCCTTGGGCACGCCCATGTCATTCACCACGAGGTGCTCGGTCGCATCCACGAGATCGGTGGGGCCGCACGCGTAAAACACGGTGTTGGGCAGATCGACGATGTGTTCGCTGATCCATTTGGCATCAATCCGGCCCCGGCGGCCGGTCCACGCATCCTGCTCATGCAGGCGCGTGCAGGTGACCAGAAATTCAAAATTCTGATTCTGCTGGGCCAGTTCGCGAAACTCCTCGTTGAAGATGATGTCGTTCGTGGTGCGCACGCTGTAAAGCACCGTGATGCGCGTCTGCAGGTTGCGGCGCGTGGCCTCGCGGGCGAACCCGCGGAAAGGCGTGACCCCCGAACCACCGGCAATGCAGATCAGATGCTTGTCCGGCTCCAGCACGGGCAGGAACTTGCCTACCGGCGGGATGACGCCGATGCGGTCACCCGCCTTGGCCCAGTCCACCATGCGCGTGCCCATCTTGCCGTCCCGCTTGATCGTCACTTCAAAAAATCCCCGGTCCAGCGCACAGGAAGAAAGCGAGTAAGCCCGCTTGTATGCCGGAGTGTCTGGCCAGTACACCGTGATGAACTGCCCGGTCTTGAAGTCCGCGTCATAGCCGTCGGGCCACTTGAGGCGGAGGGTTTTCACGTCGGGAAGCTCCATCGTCACCGACTCGATTTCCATTTCAACGATTTGTTTGGCCATGATGCATGCGTTTGCTGCGAGCAAGGATAGGGGTCACAACGAAGTGCTGTAAAGGAGCCAATCGCGACTAGCTTCCTCTCTGATGAATGGCGAAGAAATGCCTTAACACCAAACACAGCGAACTCACTCCACCCGATACAAATGCGTCTTCGTCCGCAGAATCAGCGCGTTGCCATCCACGGCGGGGGACGCCATGAAGCCATCTGTGAGTTGGTTTTCAGCGAGCACGGAAAACTCCCGACCGGCGGCCAGCACCACGGTCTTACCTTCCTCGCTCAGGCAATACAGCCGGTCATTTGCCAGCAGCGGTGACGCCGAGTAATTGCCGCCGATGCGCTCGTTCCAGATCAGTTCGCCGGAATGCCGGTCCACGCAGCTCGCCACGCCGCCGTCCGACACCATGAAGATGAAGTTGCCACGCACGACCGGCACCGGCTTGTTTGGCACGCTGCGCCGGAGCTGCCACTGGATCGTGCCCTCGTCCGCGCTGAGATCCGGCCGCACCTTGAACGCCCACAACTGCCCGTTTGACCAGCCGGTGGTGTAATAGATCGTGTCGCCGATGATCGCCGGGCGCACGCTGGACGAATGTCCGATTCGCGATTCGATCCGGAAGTGCTCCTTCCCCGTCAACGGATCGTAGCCGTAGGCGGCCTTCGCACCGACGCTCACGAGCAGCGGTTTGTCGTGAATAGTCCCGACATGCGGCGTGGCGAAGGCCTTGCGATAATCGCCCTCGGCCTCGGGCTGACCGGAGGCGTCCAGATCCATGAAGTCAATCGAGCGCTCCGTCCGCCACACCGTTTCCCCGGTGTGCTTGTCCAAGGCGACGATGAACTGATGATCGCTGCCGTCGAAATTCATGATCAACAAGTCGCCGTAAAGAATGGGCGAGGAACCGGCGGCGCGGTAGTGATTGCAGACGAAATCGGTGCGCTGCCAGAGCACCTTGCCGGTTTTCGTGTCCAGGCACGCCGTGCCCGGGGAGCCGAATGTCACGTACACGCGGCCCTCCTCGATGACCGGTGTCGGCGACGCGTAGGAGTTGAACTTGTGGCAGAACTGCGGGTTCGCGATGTCGAAGAGCTTTTGGTCGCGCCCGATCTTGCCGCTTTGCTTGTCAAGTTGGAGCACCGAAAGCCCGCGGCCGTCCTCGGTCGCGGTCGTCACCCAGATTTGATCGCCCCAGACCACGGGTGAAGACCACGCCTTGCCGTGAACGAGCGTCTTCCACTTCACGTTCTCCGTTTCGCTCCATTGCAAGGGCGGCTTGCCGGAGGTGGCGATGCCGGTACCGTCCGGACCGAGGAACTGCGGCCAGTTCGCGTGCGCGGTCAGCAACGCGAAACCGGTGAACGAGAGGGAGAGGAAGGTTTTCATGGCAGGTGGTTGGACGTTTTAGAATTCAATGACTTCGCCGAATGCCGGCAGCATTGGTTTGAGCCCGTGGCGTTGTTCAATGAGCCGGGCCAGCGGCTCGCGGCCCTTCGCCTCACCGTGCGTCAAGACGACCTTTGGCTTCGCGGCCGCCAGGCAGTCAAACCACCTCATCAAATCCGTCTGGCCGGCGTGCGCGCTGAATCCGCCCAGCGAATGCACCGCCGCCTTGACCGCAATCTCCTCCCCAAAGATGCGCACCTCGGGCCGACCCTCGACCAGCATCCGGCCCAACGAACCATCCGCCTGGTAGCCGACGATGACCACGGTGGTGTTCGGATCCCACAAGTGATTGCGGAGATGATGAAGGATGCGGCCGGCGTTGCACATGCCGGCTCCGGCAATGATCATTAATGTGCCCGGCAGATGATTCAGTGCTTTGGATTCGTCCGCCGTTTCGCTTGTCTTCACTTCGCGGATGTCCAGGTTCAACTGTCCCTCCCGGTCGAGGTGTTGCGCCTCTTCGTCGTACAGCTCGGGATGATGCTCGTAAATCTTCGTCGCCTCGATGGCCATCGGGCTGTCGATGTAAATGGGAAAGGGCTCGACCTCGCGCGCCCGGAACATCGCCGACACGTGATAAATGATCTGCTGCGTCCGGCCCACCGCGAAGGCGGGCACGAGGATTTTTCCCTGGCGCTTGACCGCCGCTTTGATGATCTCGCGCAGCTCGGTCAGCGTGTCTTCGATCGAGCGATGGTCGCGGTCACCGTAGGTGGACTCCATGATGACGAGGTCGGCGTGGTTGAAGCATTCGGCGTCCCTGAGCACGGGCAGCCCCACCGGACCAAGGTCACCGGAAAAGACAATCGTCCGCGTGCGTCCACCTTCCGTAGCTTTCATTTGAATGCTCGCGGACCCGAGCATGTGTCCGGCTTCAACCAGCTTCGTCGTCACGCCCTTCGCCACAGTCACTTCCTCTCGGTACGGGTGCGCCACGAACCTCTTCAACGTCGCCTCGACATCCTCGAAACTGTAGAGCGGCGCCACCGGCGGCTTGCCGGCGCGCAGGCGTTTCCGGTTGGTGCGTTCCGTGTCCTGGGCCTGTACTTTCGCGGAATCCCACAGGATCAATCCCGCCATCTCGATCGTGGCCTCCGTCGCGTGGATGACGCCCTGATAACCCGCCTTCACCAGCAGCGGGAGGCGGCCGGAATGATCGAGGTGGCCATGCGTGAGCACCACGGCGTCGAGTCGTTTGGGATCGAGCCCGTCCGGCACCACGTTCTTTTCCTCGGTGTCGCGGCCACCCTGGAACATGCCGAAATCCACCAGCACGCGGGTGGTCGGGCTTTCGACGAAATACGCGGAACCGGTCACTTCGCCGGCCGCTCCCAAAGGAGTGACTTTCATGAGCGGACGACGAATGAAGTTTGAATGGGGCCGTGCGTTTGGGCGGCTGGCGTCCAGTTGCCGGAGGGGTGATGCATGCGGCGAGCTTGGAAAACATGGCCGCCCAGCTCAAGCCTCATTCTGCCAGCAGGGCAGGCCGGCAAATCGTTCCTTGTCATTCCGAAACGAATGTCACCGCCGGACGCCGTTGCGCCGTTGTTAGTGGATATCCGTCGTGACTAGCCGCCTCTCGTGGTCGCTTTGCGGATCGTCTTCCGTTTGGCGACCGTTTGCTTCCTGGGACCGGCTTGGCGGACGGGCTTCGGTTCGGGCACGGGCCACGGGCGCACCATTTTCTCACCAATGCGCAGATTGCCCACGATCACCGCCCCGGCTTCGATGATCAACTGCCGGGCTTCAACATCGCCAAACAAGCGCGCGGTGGATTGCAAGGTGACCGTCTCTTGCGCGTGCAGACTCGCCGTCAGCTCCCCGGCGATGTCGGCGGAACGGGCCCTGATCGGCTCCGGCCTGAGGAATTGTTCTCCCGCGTGGTTCTCCAGACAACCCTCCGTTAAGGTCCCTTTGATGTCCGCCGTGGCATGAATTGTCAGGGCACGCTCGACGACCAGCTTGCCGAGGAAGCGGCCGCGGATGACGGCCGTACCGACCACGCATTCGGTGTTGAAAACATAACCCCTCGGCTCGACAACAAAGGTGCCCGTGGTCTTGAAGTTCTTCGAGACAGCGCTGGTGATCTGGTAGTCGCGCAGATCCAGATAGCTGCTGCAGTGCTTGCACATGCTGGACTGCGCGCTGACCGGCACCTGGATCTCCCCGCCGCAATCCAGGCAGTTCAACCGCCGCTGCTCGGGCCCTTGCTCTGCCGCCCGCCGGGCCGGCTTGAGCGCCTCCTGAACCCGGTAATACTGGCCGCATTTTTTGCAGTTCGTGGAGTAACCGCTGCCGGGCTCGGCCTGT
>CAYXDZ010000063.1:0-12305 GCA_964463815.1 uncultured Verrucomicrobiota bacterium
GCTGATCAAACCAAGACCGGCACCACCGCCACCTCGCTCAGATTGCCACCATGAGTTGTTTCCACCCTTGCCCGGAATCGGGAATGTCCCGGCCACGGTTCGCCCCCGCCGCCATCGAAACATTCGACAAAACCGGCGGATTTGTTAAGATTTCGCCCGATCAACGGATCGACCACGATTCCATCATGAGAAAACTGCAAGCCACCCGTCAGGCCATCGGACTCACCCTGCTGCTGGCCTTTGCCTGCCAACTGCCCGCCGCCACGCCGCCGCCCGCCACCAAGGAACGCTTCACCGCCTGGGCGCAGCGGATGAAAAGCGATCTCCAAACCAAGGTGTTTCCCTACTGGTACGACACGGCATTGGATCGTGCGAACGGCGGCTACGTGCTGGCCGATTCCACGCTCGGCCGCGGCACGGCGACGGACAAGATGCTGGTCACCCAGGCGCGCATGGTCTGGGGCTTTTCGGTGGCCCACATCAAGGGATTGAGCGATCCGCAACGCGATTACCAGGCGGCCGCGCGCCAGGGCTATGAGTTCATCCGCAATCATTTTCAGGACACGGCAAACGGCGGCTATTTCATGACCACCGACCTGGCCGGCAACCCGCTCGACCGCCGCAAGACGCTCTACGCGCAGTCGTTCGTCATCTACGCCTTCCTCGAATACCACAAGGCCAGCGCCGATCCGCGCCCGCGCAACGACGCCATCGAGTTGTTCCGCCTGCTGCAACGCAAGGCGCACGACGGCCGCCACAACGGCTGGTTGGAGCACTTCGAAGAGGACTGGACGGTGATCACCGAACCCTACGCCGGCAATTACGTGATCGAAATCCCCGGCCTCAAGAGCGCCAACGCGCATCTCCACTGGATGGAGGCGTTGACCGAATTGTACAAGGAGTTCCCGGACGCCCAGGTGCGCCAGGCTTTGGCGGAATCCATCGAGGTGAATCAGAAGTATTTCTATCCGAAAGACCCGGCAAAGTCGGCGTTTCACCGGCATCGCGACTGGCGGCCGGTCTCGGCGTTTTCCAGCCAGGGAATCTCCTACGGCCACAACGTCGAATTCGCCTGGTTGATGGTCGCCGCGCAACGCGCCCTCGGTCGCACGCCGAGCTGGGATCACTTCTACGCGCATCTCGACCACGCCCTGCGCAACGGCTTCGACCACGAGCGCGGCGGGGTTTACGATCGCGGCTTCGGCGACCGCCCGGCCACACGCACGGACAAAATCTGGTGGGTGCAGGCCGAGATGATCGCGGCGTTGACGGATGCCATCCGCAATCACGTGCGTCCGGAATACGGCCGCGCGCTGGAGAAGCTGAACCATTTTGTCTGGACGCATATGGTCGATCCCCGCGACGGCATCTGGCACGAAACGGTGGCCGCCGACGGCCTGGTGGTGAGCGGCACCAAGGCGAGCAACTGGAAGGCGAACTACCATGACGTGCGCGCGATGGTGAAGTTCTACGAGACGTTCGAACTCGGCGACCGCCTGCTGCTCGACTGGCCGTTGGAAGCCCGGCCGGGCGCGGTGGCTCGTTAAGCCTTGTCCTCGCGGCCCCGCCTGCTACTTTCCGCGGCCCGTGAGTTTGCAAGAGCACATTTCCAAGCGCCGGACGTTCGCGATCATTTCGCATCCGGACGCCGGCAAGACGACGCTGACCGAGAAGCTGCTGCTGTACGGCGGGGCCGTGCAGCTCGCCGGCTCGGTGACCGCGCGCAAGAACCAGCGTGCCTCGACGTCCGACTGGATGGAGCTCGAACGCAAGCGCGGCATCTCGATCAGCTCGACGGTGCTGCAATTCGAATACGGCGGCCACCTGATCAACCTGCTCGACACGCCCGGTCACAAGGATTTCTCCGAGGACACCTACCGCGTGCTCACCGCCGTGGATTCGGTGATCATGGTCATTGACGCCGCCAAGGGCATCGAGACACAGACCCGCAAGCTGTTCGAAGTCTGCCGCCAGCGCGGGGTGCCGATCTTCACCTTCATGAACAAATGCGACCGCCCGACGCGTGATCCGCTCGGGCTGCTCGACGAACTGGAAAAGGTGCTCGGCATCGGCGCGTTTCCGGTCAACTGGCCGATCGGCAGCGGCATCGATTTCAAGGGCGTGTTCGACCGGCACGCGCATCAGGTGCATCTCTTTGAGCGCACGGTCGGCGGCAAGTATCGCGCACCGGTGGCCATCGGTGATCTGTCCGATCCCGTCATCCGCGAGCGGCTGGATGACGATCTGTATCACAAGGTCTCCGAGGAACTCGGCATGTTGGAACTGGCCGGCGAGGAGTTCGCTCACGCCGAAGTGCTGGCCGGCAAGACGACGCCGGTCTTCTTCGGCAGCGGCGTGAACAACTTCGGCGTGCAACTTCTGCTGGATGGCTTTCTCAAATACTCGCCCGGGCCGGCACCGCATCAGGTGAATGGCTCGACGGTTGCGCCCGATCACGACGCGTTCTCCGGGTTCATCTTCAAGATCCAGGCGAACATGGACCCGCGGCACCGCGACCGCATCGCCTTCCTGCGCGTATGTTCCGGCAAGTTCGAGCGCGACATGGTAGTCACCCACGTGCGCACCGGGCGGAAGGTCCGCCTCAGCAGTTCGCACAAACTCTTCGGCAACGAACGCGAAACCGTGGACGAAGGTTACGCGGGCGACATCATCGGGCTCGTCGGCCATGACGGGTTCGGCATCGGCGACACGCTGACCACCGACGCCGCGATCAACTACCACGAGATTCCGCGCTTCACGCCGGAGACGTTCTGTTACCTGCACAATCCGAACACCGGAAAGTACAAGCAATTCCGCCAGGGACTCGATCAACTGCTCCAGGAAGGCGTCGTGCAAGTGCTGAGTTTGCGCGACTCGGCGGTGAAGGTGCCGTTGCTGGCCGCGGTCGGTCCACTCCAATTCGAGGTCGTTCAATACCGGCTCGAGACCGAGTACAACGCGCCGTCACGCCGGGAGGACGCGCCCTGGAATGTCATCCGCTGGCTGCCGGCGGGTTTCAAGGAGGACGATCTCGATGCACTGGTGCTGCCGTCGGGTGCGCGGATTTGCTACGACAGCGACAATCATCCGGCCGTGCTGTTCTCGAGTGAATGGTCCGCAAACTACTTTGCCGAGACGAATCCGAAGGCACCCTTGAGCAACCTGTCGCCGGGGAAGACTGAATAACCTGGAGGAGCCGACGTGAGGAGGCTCAGTAAAATCCGAAGTCCGAATGTCGAGATCCGAACCAAGCCCGAATTCCGATGATGGCTGGTCGGTTTTTTTCGGTTTTGGTTCGGCCGTCGGATTTCGCTATTCACACTTTTGGTCAGAGCCTCCTCACGTCGGCTCCTACCAGCTTGTTGATTTATGCCCGCTGAAAACTCCCCCACCCTGCTGACGGCCAAAGACCTGGTCGTGCGCTTCAACGACCGCACGATCCTTGATCACGCCACGCTCTCGATCCACGAAGGCGAACGCATCGGCTTGGTCGGTCGCAATGGCACCGGCAAATCCACTTTCCTGAAGATTCTGGCCGGTGAAACGCACGCGGATTCCGGTGACGTGATGGGCAAGCGCGACCTGCTCGTCGGCTACCTCTCGCAGGACTTCACGCTCGATCCGGCATTGAACGTTTTGGAAAACATCCGGGTCGGCGCCAAGCACGTCCTCGACGCCATCACGCAGTTCGAGTCCCTGCCCTGGGATTCGCATCAGCACGAGGAGCTGGAGCATTACATCCAGCTTCACGACGGCTGGAACCTCGACACCCGCATTGCCACCGCGATGTCGAAGCTGGGTTGTCCGCCGGCGGAAGGCTCGATCGTCAATCTCTCCGGCGGCGAGAAGCGGCGCGTGGCGTTGTGCCGGGCGCTGATCTCGCAACCCGACCTCTTGATCCTTGATGAACCAACCAACCATCTCGACGCCGAATCGATCGAGTGGCTCGGCGAGTTCTTGAAGAGTTTTCCCGGCGCGATGCTGCTGGTGACGCATGATCGCTACTTCCTCGATGAGATCACCCAGACCATCGTCGAGCTGGCGAACGGCACGTTCTTCTCCTACGAGGGCAATTACACCGACTACCTCCTCGGCCGGGCCGAACGCGAGGCGTCCGCCGAGGTCGTCGAGCACAAGCGCCAGATGTTTTTGCGGCGCGAACTCGAGTGGGTGCGGCGCGGGCCCAAGGCGCAGACCTCGAAGTCCAAGGCGCGGCTGGATCAGTTCTTCGAAATCCAGGGACAGAAAGTGGTCGAAGCCGATGGTGATGTTGACCTGGTCATTCCCCCGCCGCCGCCCCTGGGCAACCGCGTCGTCGAGCTGACCAACCTCGGAATGGAACTCGGCGGCCGCCAGTTGTTCAGCGGTTTGAACCTCACCTTCGAGGGCGGCACGCGGATCGGTATCACGGGTCGCAACGGGCTCGGCAAGACCACGCTGCTCAAGATCATTCTCGGCGAACTCGAACCGACCGAAGGCACGGTGAAGACCGGCCAGCTCGTCAAGTTCAACTACGTCGATCAAAGCCGGCTCCAGTTGAACGAGGACAAGACTGTTTTCGACGAGGTGAGCGACGGCACCGAATACGTGATCTGGGGCAACGACCGGCTGTCGTTGCGCGGATATTTGAAGCGCTTTCTCTTCACCGACGAACGCATCAGCACGCAGGTGAAGTATCTAAGCGGCGGCGAACGCAGCCGGTTGTTGCTTGCTCGTATTCTTAAGAACGGCGGCAACTTCCTGATTCTCGACGAGCCGACCAACGATCTCGATCTCCAGACGCTGCGGGTCTTGGAGGAGGCGCTGGTGACCTTCCCCGGCGTGGTCGTTGTGGTCAGCCACGATCGCTATTTTCTGAACCGCGTCTGCACCGGCATCGTGGCCTTCGAGGGCAACGGCCGGGTGACCTGCAGCGTTGGTGATTACGACTATTATCTGGAGAAAAGAAAACGGGCCGCCGTGGAAGCCGCTAAGGCGCAATCGCCCGCCACCACGGCCAAACCGGTTCCCGCCGCCGCCAAGTCTTCCGTGAGCAAGCCGCGCAAACTTTCCTTCAAGGAGCAACAGGAACTGACCGGCATGGAGGCACGCATTCAGTCCGCCGAAAAAAACATCGAGCGCATCGAAGGGCTGTTTGCGGACCCGGAATTTCACCGCAAGCAAGCCCAGCAGACGGCTGCTTTGAACGCGGAACTCGAGGAGACCAAGAAACTGGTGGCGGAATTGTATGCCCGCTGGGAGGAACTGGAAGGCGTACGGGCCGCCTCGGAAAAACCACCAGCAGGTTAAGCCCCGACCGGCGGCAAACGCCCCGGTCGCTATTCTTTTTGTGCGAGCAACTCGCCGGGCAGAAAGTCCGCCGACAGCGCGCGGAGCACCTTGCGGGCGTCCTCCACCACGAGGCTCAATTCACGTTGCAACGGCTGGTCCAAATTCGTGGTGATCTGCAACCATCGCCCGCCATCCGTCAGCCGCGCCGAAGTCTCCATCAGGCGGGCGGCGGAAAGCGGCGGGGCCGGAGCGAAGGCTTCCGTCCGGGCCATCGGCCCGGGCTCAGGCACGGATCGTGACTGGACAATAATCACCGCCAGGGCCAGCAGGCCGGCCAACCCGGTCGCCCACGCCCAGCGCGGTGACGTTGCGGTGGCCGGACGTGCCGCGGCTTTGACTTCGTTTAGAATCCGTGTCCGCAGGAAGGTTGAAGGCTCCACCAAAGTTTCTACCCGCTCACTGCCAAGCTGGCGCAGCACGCGAGTTTGGCTTTCGTAGTGCCGCCGGCAATCCGGACACCCGGCGAGATGACATTCCATGCGCGGGGACAACGACCGGCCGTCGTCGAGCGCGCGATCCATCCAAAATCGATAAAGCAGGCATTTCATCGGCGGCCTCCGGCGTTGGGGTCTTGAGCGGTCAACCATTCCGCCAGGCGTTTGCGGGCGCGATGCAGCAGCACACGCACACGGAGGGAATTGGTGTTCATGATGCGGGCGATTTCATTCACCGAGAAACCTTCGCCATAGCACAACCACAAGACCTCGTACTGATCCGGCTTGAGCCGGCGGGCGAGGTTCCAAATGGACTCGGCATGTTCCCGATCCGTCGCCGCGTCTCGCGGATTCTCCGGCATGACTTCGTCCTGTTCTCCAAGTTCCTCGGTGGGCCGGCGGGCCCGGAGGTGATTCAGCGCCGTGCGGCGGGCGATGGTGAACAACCAGGTCGAAAAACTGTTCTGCGGCCGGAAGCTCGCCAGATGCCGCCAAGCCTTGACGAAGGTGTCCTGCGTCACGTCCTCGGCGTCGTGGGCATTGCGCAGCATCCGCAAGACGAAGTGAAACACCCGCCGCTCGAACCGCTCCAGCACCCCGGCGAACGCCTCGACCTCACCACCCTGGGCGCGTTGCACCAGGGCGATGAGGTCGTCTGGTTCCGTCGCCCGCGCCGGGTTCCTGATCGGTTCAACGGCGGCGGGCGCGAAGTTCGACATGCTGGCGAAGGAACTGGTCACAATGGTTTGAACTCAATGCCTTTTCGTTGCGTTGCCCGTTTCAGCGAGTGGCGCCCTCCGTCGCTTCCGGCTTTGCCGCCGCGTCACCGTGTCGTTCATGGATCTGCTTCAAGGCCGCTTCGATGGGAATTGCCAGCTCAAGGGTGACGCGTTTGTCGTCCGTGTTGATCCTCGTGGCGCGAATCACTTCCTGCAATTCAGGGGCCTCGCTCTGGCTCATGGTGACGATCGCGAGCAACCCTTGCACGACTTGCTGAATCTGCTGGGTGACCTCCGCGGTTTGCGCTTTCAAGGTCAGTTGCAACCGCAGTTTGCCTTCGGCCTCGCCCAGCGCGAGCCGCCCGCCCTCGGCGAGCTTCAACACGCTGGCTTGGGGCGGCACGTTGGCCGCCTGGTTGAAACCGTCCGCGAGCGCGAGGAAGAAGAAACCGCCAGGCAACGCGGCATACTCGGAAAACGTGGTCTGACCCTTCAGGCTGGGTGCTTTGCTTTCCATCACCTGGGTGGCCGCGTCGATCTGATCCACCGCCCGGCCCAGGATCAAACCGCCACCGGGACGAACCATCACGTGCATGTCCTCACCGAAAGCATAGACCGGCTGGTCACCCGGACGGACGAGCTTCACGTTGCCCCCGCCGGCCTTGGCGGCTTCGGCCTGCTGCACCAAAAACCCGCTCGCGATCTGCTCGATCTCTTTCGAGCCCTGCCAGACCAGCACGCCCTTGCCGTCCTTGCCCGAATTGAAATCCGTGCCGTAGGCCATGATCGAGGCGGTGCTCTGGAGGATCTTCGACAAGTCGAGCCCGGCGTCTTCCTTGAGATCCTCGCCGGCTTCAGCAATGACGCTTTTCATCAGGCTGTTGCCCAGTTGTGATTTCAGCAGCGCTTCCACATCAAGGTGCAGGAGCCATTTGGCGTCGGCGGCAACCTGCGCTCGATCCAGCGGGGCGGCGTTCAGGCCGGTGGTGGAGAGGATCAGGCCGGCAGCCAGGGAAAGGAACAGTGGGTGTTTCATGAATGAATTGTTTGCAGGTTAATCACCCGGCCGGGCCGAAATGTTACAATTAATTTTGGAGGACCAGCGACACCGGCCCCGGCAAGGGCAATCCCGTTCCATGTCCTTCCGTTCGCGGTAGAAGTGGCCACGTGCGCCAGCGGCCGAAGATCCCCCGCCCATTCAGGCGGATTCACGACGAGCGGGTTGTAGCCACGCCTTCCCGACTCAGCTCACCATGCTGTAGTCGTAAGGCTTGCGCATTTCGCGGGCGAGGTGCTGGTTGGCCTCCTGCGCGCCGTCGCCAGTGAAGACTTCCTTGACCGGATCCCACTGAAGTTTGCGGCCGACAAACATGGCAATGATGATGAGGTGGCCGACGACTGCGGAACGATGCCCGTTCTCGACGTGCGCGATCGGGTCTTTGCGCGACCGCACGCAGTCGAAGAAGTTGCCCATGTGATTGTTGCTTTCCTCCAGCCGGATGGCGTTGTCGGGCAACGGGGTCATAATGATGTCCTCCTGGCTTGCGCTCAGGTCGCCCCGGTTCACCCACAGCCAGCCATCGGTGCCGGTGAAACGGATGCCGTTCCGCTGGCCGTTGGGATCGATGATGCCCCCAAACGGGCTGTCGGCGGTCGTGGTCTTGACGATCTGCCGGATGCCGCCGGCGTATTCGAGCGTGGCCTCGAACTCCTTGCAAGTATTGTAGCCGCCCTCGATCGGGCCGACGGTGGCCTTGGACTCAACGCTGATGGGACCGTCCTGGCCGATGGCCCAGCGGGCGATGTCGTTGTGATGCGCGCCCCAGTCCGTGACCGGTCCGCCGGCATACTCCCACCACCAGCGAAACGTGTTGCCCGCGCGCTCCTTTTGGTAACCCACCTTAGGAGCCTGGCCCAGCCAGAGATCCCAGTTCAAACCCGCCGGCACGGGCTGGTCCATTTCAAACGGCCCTTCACGCAGGCCGGCGGGCAGGAACACTTCCACCGTTTGCAGCTTGCCGATGCGGCCGTTGCGGATCAATTCGCTCGCGAGCCGGAAGCGCCGGTCGCTGCGCTGCTGGGTGCCGGTTTGAAATACGATACGATGGTCGCGCACGGCCTTGATCACCTGCTTGCCCTCGTCAACGGTAAGCGTGAGCGGCTTCTCCCCGTACACATCCTTCTTCGCGCGCGCGGCCCCGATGTTGATCAGCGAATGCCAGTGGTCGGGCGTGCCGTTGACGATGATATCGACATCCTTGCGTTCGAGAATCTTGCGGAAATCGTCGAATCCGGCGGGCACTTTGCCGTCCTTGGTGAAGCGGCTGACCGCCCGGCTCAAGGCGTCTTCCTTCACGTCACACAGCGCGATGACATCGCCGAACCGGGCGGCATTGGTCAGATCAGCGCTGCCCATCCCGCCGCAGCCGATCAACGCGAGACCGGGGCGGTCGTTGGCTGAAGTGGGCGTGGCCGTGACCTGCTCGGCGGCCCGCGCGAGGTCGCGCTCGAGGAACCACAGCGGCAGGCCGGTCGCGGCGGCGGTGAGGGTGCTGCGTTTGATGAACGAACGCCGGGAGATGTGAAATTTCTTGGGCATGAGTGAAGTGAAGGCCGTCGCGCCGGATTGGTCAAGTGGTGAAGTCGGGACGGTGGATAACCGCGCCCCACGACCTGAGAATCATCTGGTCGCGCGAGAAGCCCGTCTTTTGCGTTGCCGGGGACGCCTTGGGTTCCTAACTTCCCGGCGTCACCCTAGCTTATGAAGAAGCATCTCTTTCCAGCGGCGTTTTGTCTCGCGGCCTTGTGCGCGCTCACCGGTTGCCAATCTTATCACAGCCCGCCCGCCGACCCCGTCCGGCGTGTGGCCTTCAACGGCAACAACCTCGAGGGCTGGCGCGCGCCCACGGGTGACTGGGAGGTACTCGGCGGCGTGGCCCTGCATGCCGACGACCCGAAGCGCTTCGTCTTCGAGCCCGGTTACGGCGTCATGGTCAATGGCCGTGCTGGTAATACGGTGAACCTGGTCAGCGCGTTCGAACACGGGGACGTCGAGGCGCACATCGAATTTTGCGTGCCCAAGGCATCAAACTCCGGCGTGTATTTTCAGGGGCGCTACGAAGTGCAGATCCTCGACAGTTGGGGCGTGGAAAAACCGCAGCACTCGGACTGCGGCGGCATTTACCAACGCTGGCAGGATGACCGCGGCTTTGAAGGCCGTCCACCCCGGGTGAACGCCAGCCGGCCGCCGGGTGACTGGCAATCATTTGACGTGGTGTTTCGCGCGCCCCGCTTTGACGAATACGGCAACAAGATTGAGAATGCCCGGTTCGTCTCCGTACGCCACAACGGCGTGGTGGTTCATGAGAACGTCCAACTGACCGGACCGACCCGCGCCGCGCTCGACGAAAAGACCGAGGCCGCGTTCGGACCCCTGATGTTGCAGGGCGACCACGGTCCCGTGGCCTATCGCAACCTCGTCATTCGTGAAGTCCTTTTGAAGTAGTCTTTCCCGCGCATGTCCCTCATCCGCCCGGCTCCGACTGAATGGCGTGGCACGGCCCGCCAGTTGGGGCCGGGCCTCATCATCTCCGCCACCATCGTCGGCAGTGGCGAGTTGATCGTCACCACCCGGCTCGGTTCCGAAACCGGCTTCACGCTGCTCTGGTTCATCATCTTTGGGTGCCTGATCAAAGTTTTCCTCCAGATCGAGATCGGCCGGTACGCCATCACCCACGGCCAGACCTCGCTCCAGGCACTCAACGGCATGCCCGGCCCGCGCTGGATCGTCTCCTGGCTCGTCTGGGTGTGGATCGTCATGTTCATCGCCACGTTCTTCCAGGTGGCGGGAATGCTCGGCGGTGTGGCGGGCATCTTTACTTTCTCCGGGCTGGGCGGCGACTGGCCGAACTGGGCCTGGCCATTGATCATTTCCGTGATCACCGCCGGGCTGCTGGCCGTGGGCCGCTACCGGCTGATCGAGCGGTTTTCCTCCGTCATGGTGGCGCTGTTCACGTTGTTCACGATGGCGGCTGTGCTGGCACTGCAATGGACGGAATACCGGATCGGCTTCGGCGATCTGGTCGAAGGATTCAGCTTCAAGTTGCCGGACGATTTCACCACCGCCTTCATGGCGTTCGGCATCATCGGCGTGGGCGCGTCCGAGTTGATCTATTACCCCTACTGGTGTCTGGAGAAGGGTTACGCGGCGTTCACCGGGCCGAACGACGGCTCGCCGGAGTGGCGGGAGCGGGCGCGCGGCTGGTTGCGCGTGTTGCGCGTCGATGCGTGGGTGTCGATGGTGATCTACACCCTGGCGACCATCGCCTTTTACCTGCTCGGGGCCGCCGTGTTGAACCGCAAGGGTCTGGTGGTGGATAACAACGAAATGGTGCCAACCCTTTCCCACATGTATCGCGAGACGTTTGGGGATGTTGGTTACTGGGGCTACATCTGCGGCGCGGTGGTGGTGCTCTATTCGACGGTCTTCCTGGCCACCGCTTCCAACGGGCGGTTGTTTGCCGATCTCTGCGGGCTGTTCCGCTGGGTGAAAATCCGGGACGACGAACACCGCGCGTGGCTGGTCAAAGCGGCCTGCGTCGGGTTAACCGTGGTGTATTTCATCCTGTTCACCAGCTTGAAGGCACCGGTGACCCTGGTGCTGGTCGGTGCATTGGCGCAGGCCATGATGCTCCCTTTTCTTGGCGCCGCGGCACTGTATTTCCTCTACCGGAAAACAGAACCCGCGTTGAAGCCCGGCCGCCTCTGGGTGACCCTCCTGTGGGTATCCTCCCTCTTGATGGCGTTGATGGGCGGTTACCAGCTTTGGTCAACCTTGACCGAAATGTTGAAAAAGCACGGTTGATCAGCGGCGCATTATTTTTAACCGCACAAAGCGCTGGCTGAAGTGCAGGGTGGGAGCCAGCACGCGCACGCGCACGGTTTCCGTCACGCCGTTTTCATCGTCGATGACCGAGACTTCCTCGAGCTCGGCGGAGTCGTCCACCCATTGTCCAAGCGCGGGGGCCACGGCCAGCACGTAATCCACATCGGGGCGCAGCCGGCGGCGCTGATACTCAATGACCAGGATCTTTTCCGCCGAACCTTCCAAGGGCTCGAGACTTTGTCGGAAAAGCGGTTCCGCGTTCGCTTCAGTGGGGTTTAGGTTGAAGGCGTACTCGGTGAAGTTGTTTCGGCCATCTCCGTCGGGATCAGCCTCGGGATCGATCAACTCCGGATCGGCCCGTTGCTCGGCGGTGAACATGATCAACTGCCAGCCCATGAAAGGCGAATCCAGAAACCGGATCGCCGCGGTGTCGGGCGTTCCGATGGTGTAAGCCGATTCACTCGCCAGGGTGACCACCAGTTCCTCCAGCGGTTCCTCGACGCCGTCCTCCAGCGCCTGAATCTCCAGCACTGCTTCCGTCTCGCCCGGCGCGATGACAATGCTGCCGGTTGGCGCGGCGAAGTCCTCACCCGGCGTGGTCGTGCCGCTCAACGTGTACTGAACCACGAGTTCATCAGTGATTTCACCTGAACGGGTGAACCGCAACCGGGCCGGGTCATCCGAACCTTCCGTGGTTTCACCGTCGATCACGGTCAACGTGATCTCCGGCAACGCCGGTGGACTGGGTTCCGAATTGGCGATGGTGACCGTCGCCGTGTTGGCCGTGCCGGAGCGACCACCGGTCACGGCGGCGATGCGCAAGGTCACCGTTTCAGCCACCTCCTCCGTGTCGTCGCTCACGGGCAGCACCGGCAGATCGAGATGACCGCTGCCGGCCGGAATCTCAACCAACGCGGGTAACGGTTCGTAATCACT
>CAYXDZ010000064.1:0-12304 GCA_964463815.1 uncultured Verrucomicrobiota bacterium
TCTGCCAACGCGGTGGTCCTGTGCGCGCGCCACACCGTGTTTGGCCTCGTCGAAAAGGCGATCCAAACGTGTGAACTTGAGGGGGTCGAGGTATGGCTGATGGCGGACTTTTTCAAGACGGAGATCAGCCAGACTTCGCTCGACGAGTTTTATGGCAAACCCATGCTCGTGTTCCGTTCGGTGCCCGAGGCTTCCTGGCAGGCAATGGCCAAGCAGGTGATGGATTTCGTGGGGGCCTCCGTGCTGTTGCTGTTCGGCCTGCTCTTCATGATCCCGGTGGCGATCATGATCCGCCTCACTTCGCCCGGGCCGGTGCTGTTTCGCCAGCAGCGGGCCGGGCTCAACGGCCGGCCGTTCTACATGTATAAATTCCGGTCGATGGTGAACAACGCCGAGCAGCTCAAACAGGAACTGGCGCAGTTGAACGAGATGAGCGGCCCGGTGTTCAAGGTGACCAACGATCCGCGCATCACCCCGATTGGGCGGTTCATCCGCAAGTGGAGCATTGATGAGCTGCCGCAGCTTTGGAACGTCGTCCGGGGCGACATGAGTTTGGTCGGCCCCCGGCCGTTGCCGGTGGACGAGGTGGACCGTTTTGATGATCGCGCCCACCGGCGGCGCCTGAGTGTGAAACCGGGCTTGACCTGTCTCTGGCAGGTCAGCGGACGTAACGATGTGAAGGATTTCAAGGACTGGGTCCGGCTGGATCTCGAATACATCGACAATTGGACCATCTGGCTCGATCTGAAAATTCTCGCCCGCACCGTGCCGGTCGTGTTGACGGGAGCGGGGGCGCGATGAGGTCAACTTCTTCGTGGTCCGTGAATTCCAAACCCAATGAAAAAAAATCCCCGTAATGCCGCCGTACGCTCAACCCGCAAAGCTCGCTCAATGCCCGTGTCGGTGGTGACGGGCGGGGCCGGATTCCTGGGCTCGCATCTGGTGGATCGCCTGCTGGCCGAGGGTCATCAAGTCATTGCGATCGACAACCTGGTCACCGGCTCCGTCGAAAACATCGATCACCTGGCCGGCGAGCCTCGCTTCCGCTTCATCCAGCAGGACGTGACAGAGTTTCTTTTCCTGCACGGCCCGGTGGATTACGTCTGGCACTTTGCCTCGCCGGCCAGCCCGATCGACTACCTGGAGCTGCCCATACAAACGCTGAAGGTGGGTTCACTCGGAACTCACAAAGCACTCGGGCTGGCCCTCTCCAAGGGCGCGCGGTTCCTGCTGGCTTCCACTTCCGAGATTTATGGCGACCCTCTGGTGCATCCGCAGACCGAGGATTACTGGGGCAACGTCAACACGATCGGACCGCGCGGCTGTTACGACGAGTCCAAGCGTTTCGCAGAGGCGATGACCATGGCCTATCATCGCGAGCACAAGGTCGAGACCCGGATCGTGCGCATCTTCAACACCTACGGACCGCGGATGCGCTTGATGGACGGCCGCGTGGTGCCGGCTTTCATCAGTCAGGCGCTCGGCGGCAAACCGATGACGATCTTTGGTGACGGGAGCCAGACGCGCAGCTTCTGCTATTGCTCGGATTTGATCGACGGCATCTTCCGCCTGATGATGAGCCGTGAGTTGTTGCCCGTGAACATTGGCAATCCCCGGGAAATGACGATGCTGGAATTTGCGCGTGCCATTCGGGCGGCGACCGGGTCCAAGTCAAAGCTGGTGTTCAAGCCGTTGCCGCAGGATGACCCGAAGCAGCGGCGCCCGGACATTTCACGGGCTCAGAAGTTGTTGAAATGGTCGCCGAAAGTCGGGCTGGACGAAGGGCTGCGGAGAACGATTGAGTATTTCGGGAGCAAAGTTTTGTGAAAGCCGACGAAGAACAGTGTGAGATTGCCGTGATCGTTGTCAGCGAGGATTTTTCGTTTGACCCTCATGGTGATTTCGCGTAACCCACACGCACTTCCTGCGAGTGCGCGCGCCAGACGTAGCCGGTAAGCTGGCGTGTACCCCAGACGGGGTGGAAAGGCAGTAGTAAGTATGAGCAACAAATCATTCCTGTCCGTCGATTTCGGAGCGAGCACGCTCAAGATCGCCGAGTTCGACATCTCACCGGATGGCAGCCTCCTGCTGCTCAATTACGGCATCGAGCCGCTCGGTCTGGCCGGCAGCCAGGACGCCGCCCGTGAAGGCGTGGTGATCAAGGCGCTCCAGAAGCTCATCTCCGAGCGCGGCTTCAGCTCCAAGAACATCAACGTCTGCGCGCCCGGCTTTCACGTATTCTCCAAGTTCGTCAAGCTGCCGCCGGTCGATGCCTCCAAGGTCACGCAGATCATCCAGTATGAAGCCCAGCAGAACGTGCCGTTCCCGCTGGAGGAAGTGGTCTGGGACTATCAGATTTTGGGAACCACCGCCTCGGGCGAACTCGAAGTGCTGCTGGTGGCCGTCAAGGCGGACATCGTCGAGGGTTTGTTCCGCAGCGGCGATGCCGCCGGGTTGAAGCTCCAGTTGGTGGACGTCTCGCCCGCCGCGCTCTGCAACGCGTTTCGCTTCAATTACGCCGACCTCGAAGGCTGTACGATGCTGCTCGATATCGGTGCCAAGACCAGCAACCTGCTGTTCTTCGAAGGCAACAAGGTTTACGCGCGCAGCATCAACATCGGCGCGAACTCGATCACCCAGGAATTCGGGGCCGAGGCCAAACTGCCGTTCGCTCGGGCGGAAGAAATCAAAATTGCGGAGGGGTTTGTCGGGTTGGGCGGTGCCTACGAGGAACCGGAGAACCCGCACCAGGCGGCCATCTCCAAGATTTCCCGGCAGGTGATGACCCGGTTGCATATTCAGGTCAACCAGACCTTGCAGTTTTACCGGCAGCAGCAGGGCGGTTCGGCACCCGTCCGCCTCTTCCTCTCCGGCGGCGGTTCGATCATGCCTTACACGGCGCAGTTTTTCTCCGAGAAGCTCAACGTCCCGGTCGAATACTTCAATCCGTTCCGGAACATTCAGTACGATCCCTCGGTGAATCTGGAAGAACTGGCCAAGGTGGCTCACGTTTATGGCGAAGTGGTGGGGGTTGCCTTGCGCAACCTCGCCGAGTGTCCGGTGGAAATGAATCTGATGCCGAAGAGCCTGCTGCAGCGGCAGCAGATCAGCCAGAAGAAGCCCTACCTTATTGCAGCGGTCTTCAGTCTGGTGCTGGCGGTGCTCGCCTTCGGCTTCGTTTACTCCAGCCTGGCCGCTTCAAAAAGCAAGGCGGCCGCCAAGTTGGACACGCTGTCCGCCCCCATGAAATCGAAAGACGCCGAGTTAACCCGGCTGCGGGCGGATCTGGAAAAGCGAAACCAGGAAATCGGCCAGTTGAGCGCCTGGATGCGCGAGCGCTTCGCCTGGATTGAGTTCTACAATGAACTGCGCCGGGTGATGATTCAAACGGAGCAACAGTTTCAGAGTCAACTGGGGGTTCCGGTTGGCATCTGGATCGACAAGGTGAAGACCCTGCACCCGGCCATGGACCGCAGTGCTCCCCTGCAAGACGATGCGGCCGAAGAGATTCGGGTTGATGAACGATTTCTGGCTCGTTACGGAAGGGCGCACGCCGGTGGTGGCAAGCAGGCGCGGAATACGAAAAAGTCTGCCGCCGACTTCTTCATCGAAGACGATGGCGACACCAACAACATCTCCACGGTGGCCACGGTAATTCGCGCGGTGGACATCAAGGAGCAGGCGGGTGATCCGGCCGCCAATGAAAAAGTGGCTTACGGGCTCCTCGAGGCCATTCGCTCCAGTCCGCTGGTGAACGCGGAGGGGACTGATCTGGCGGGTGCGGTCAATGAAGATCGCAACAGCGGAACGGTCAGCTTCCCGTTGAATATCAAGCTCAAGTCACCTCTTTCCCTGTAACCATTATGGACTGGATCAAAAAGAACATGGTGCTGGTGGTCAGTTGCGCCATCGCCTTGGTCGCCATCGGGGCTTCCGGCTACTATCTGGTGGTCCAGATGGGCAAGTACGAACAGGCGGGCGGGCAGTTGTCTTCAGTGGCCAACGGGGTCAATGCTCTGCTGGTCAAGAACCCGCATCCGGGTGCCGGCAAGATTGATAACATCGCCGCCATCAAGTCGGACCTGCAGCGGTTGGATCAGTTCAAGAAGGATCTCACGTCAACCTTCAAATCAACTCCGCTGGGTGGCCAGACTGAACAGGCTTTTAAGGCGGAGCTGGCCGACATCATGGCCTACATCGAAAGGGAAGGCAGGCGGACCGGGGTTTCCACTCCGACCAACTTCAACCTCTCCTTCACGGCCCAAAAGGTCGGATTCCGCTTCGCGAGCAACAGCCTCGGCCCGCTCAGCATACAGTTGGCGGATTTGCGTGAGATCACCCGCATTCTCGTGGAGGCGCGGGTCAACTCGATCGAGTCATACAAGCGAGTACCGGTGTCGGAAGACGACACCGGGCCGTATGCCCGAAACGCGAGCGAGGACGATTACATCACCAACCTGAAGATCAAAACCAATGAGTTCACCGGGGCGATCGTTCATCCCTATGAAATCACGTTCCGTTGCTTCAGTGAAGAGTTGGGCCGCGTGCTGGAAGGTATCTCCCACTCGCCGTATTCCATCATTCTCAAGACGGTTGGAGTGGAACCGGCCGAGGTTCGCAACATCAAGCCGGCGTTTGCTTCGGCTCTGGAAGTCTTCGGTGGAGCCCTGGGGGGGACCCCCAGTCCGTATGGTGCCGGCGGAACGCCAGGCGGCCGGCCCGGTGAGGGCGGACGGGGCGATTCGCGGATGAGTTCAGTTTATGGCGGCGGTGCTGGTGGTCGCGATTCGCGGATGAGTTCCGTCTATGGCGGAGGAGCCAGCGGCCGTCCGACCGCTCGCTCGCTCGGGCCGGAGAGCATGAGCCCGACCTTGAATCCGGCGCTGGCCCTGCCGGCGCAACCCACCGGTCCGGAAACCATTCTCACCGAGGAACCCTTGAAGGTGACCTTGGGGCTTGAGGTCATTCGTATGCCGGAGCCACCGGCGGCCAAGCCAGCCACCAACTGACAACTTCATGGAGTTCTTAAAGAATCATTACGAAAAAGTAGTGCTGGGAGTCGTGTTGCTGGCACTCGCCGGTGTGGCCATCTGGCTGCCGGTCAAAATCAAGACGGATAACAATGAGGTGACTGCGGTATTGGAGAAAGCCGAACAGGAACCCAGGGTCAAGGCCGTCGATCCGGTTGACATATCCAAGGCGGAGGCCATCCGGGAACAGACGGCCAACCCGCCTGGTGCCGATTTCAGCGGGCAGCACAACCTGTTCAATTCGGTGCTGTGGATCAAGACGCCCGACGGCATCTTGGAAAAACACACGAGCGACTCGGGCTTCGGCCCCCGCCGGGTGGTGGTGGATGCGATCCGGCCGCTGGCGTTTACCATCGAATTCGACCGGGTGTTCGGTTCCGGCTACAACTTCCGCGTCACCAAGGAGGCTGCCGACAGCCCGCGCGACCGGCGTCCCAAGACAGCCTATGTTTCGCTGCAGAATTTGAAGAGCGATGACTTCACTCTTCTCGAAGCCCGGGGCCCGCAGGATGACCCGTTGGCCTTCGAACTGCAGATCAATGACACCGGGGAAACGATCGTCGTCTCCCGCACCAAGCCCTACACCGCCACGAATGGTTACGCGGCGGACCTCAGCTATTCGCTGGAGAAGAAGGTCTGGAAGGATGTCCGCGTGAAGCAACCGCTTGTGTTCGCGAATGATACCAACATTGTGATAGACATCAATCCGAGCGAAGTGATATTACGTGCCGTCTCAAACGAAAAAACCACAACCATTCCGTTCAACGCTGTACCTTGACGCATAGGAAACTTATGTTTTCGGTTCTCCCCCTTCCCAAGCTCATGACCAAAGCAGTCCATTCGGCCGTCATTTCCGCGGCGCTGTTTGCGTGTGGAGTGTCTGCGGTGGCCCAAACTGCTGACAACACAGCGGCGGTTGACGAGGCGGTGCGACGCGAGTCGGATCGCATCCAACTCCGGCTCAAGCTCGCCGATGCCAAGGTCGCCCAGAGCAAGGGTGATCTTCTGGAGGCGGCCCGTCTTTATCAGGATGGTTTCGCCCTCGCCAACCGCATTGGTCAGGGCATCGACGTTGAGCGCGCCGAAGTGGTGGCGGGCTTGGTGGGGGTGCGCATGGTGCTCGCCCAGCAGGCGCGCCGGGCCGGAAATTTCAGCCTGGCCAACGACCAGATCGTGGCCGCCCTCAAGGCCGACCCCAAGTATCCGGAATTGCTCGCTTTGAAGCAGGCCAACGATCGTGACCTGCTCGCCACCGCCGGTCGCCGGCCGGATGATCAAACGGTGCGCGACGTGGCCGAGATTCAGGAAATTCGCCGGCAAAACTCGGTTAAAGTCCAGAATGCCAAACTGCTGCGGGAGGCGGGCAAAGTTCTGGAAGCGGAGGCCCTCTTGCGGGAGGCGGCGCTGGTTGACCCGACCAATCCGGAAATCTTCTACTATCTCGACCTGATTCAGCAGGATCGCTATCAAATCGGCGCACGTGTGCGTGAGTATGATTCGCGTCGCAGTCTCGTCGATGTGGAAAAGGCATGGGCGCAACCAATCGACCGGGAAACTCTGCCCCAGCCGAATCCTTACGCGTCCCGCAACCCGCAGGTGCATACCAGCGCGGGACGCCACCAGATCATGGAGAAGCTCAACAAGATCACCATCAACGAAGTGATCTATGAGGGGTTGCCGCTTTCCGAAGTCGTGAAGAATCTGGCGGATGAATCCCGTCGCCGCGATCCTGAGGAAAAGGGTGTGAACTTCATGGTCAACTCCTTCATTGATCGAGGTGCCGGCGGGGCGGCCTTTGCCACGGACCCGGCCACGGGTGCGCCGATTGCGATCGCTGGCGGTGGCATCGAAGCCCCCGATGTGGGCAGCACCATCATCGAAATCAATCCACCGCTTTCCAATCTCCGCTTGATCGACGTGCTGAACGCGATTGTGATGTCGGCCGATCAACGCATCAAATTCACGGTCGAGGAGTTTGCCGTGGTCTTCACGGCCCGGACGCCGGAACCCGAGCATCTTGAAACCCGCGTTTTCCGGGTTAACCCCAACACCTTTTATCAGGGCATGGAAGGTGTGTTTGCCAGTTCCCTGGGTGGTGGCGGTCAGGGGGGACAAGGCGGCGGTGGGGGTGGCGGTGGCGGTGGCGGTGGCGGTGGCACCGGCGGCGGTGGTCAAGGCCAGGGTGCCGGCGGTTCGATCTTCGCCCAGATTTCCATTGCGCCGGGTGGAGCCGGTCTGGGTGGTGGTGGTGCCGGCGGTGGTGGCGGTGGCTTTGGTGGCGGTGGTGCCGGCGGTGGCGGCGGTGGCCAGCAGGGCGCTGGTGGTATTCGCTTCCTGACCGTAACCAATGACATGTCGGTCGTGAACCTCGCCGTGCGCGATTATTTTGAAGCGGCCGGTGTCAATTTGCTTGCCCCAAAGATGATTTATTTCAATGACCGGACCGGCATGCTGATGGTTAAGGCCACACTGGAGGATTTGGAAATCATCCAACGCGCGGTCGAGATGTTGAATTTTGAGCCGCCCCAGATCACCATCGAAGCTCGTTTTGTGGAGGTCACTCAGGAAGACACCCGGGCGCTTGGCTTCGATTGGTTCCTTGGAAACACACTGTTGGCCGATGGAAACATTGGGGCACAAGCCGGTTCTGCACCTTCATTTGCGGGGACACCGACCACTGCCAATCCGGTTGGGACCTTTCCCAATCCGCCAGTCGCCCAGGGGCCTTTGGATCAGCTTCTCACCTCCGGGCTCCGTGATGAGGTGGGCATGGCTCCCTTGGCGACTGTTTCTGGAATCTTGACCGACCCACAATTCCGCGTGGTGATCAAGGCGTTGGAACAGCGTCGGGGCGTGGACATCATGTTTGCTCCGCGGGTCACCACGCTCAGCGGCCGTCAAACGCAAATTAAAGCCGTCGAAGTGCGGACCATCGTCACGGACGTGGACCAGGGTGGTGGTGGTGGTGGTGGTGGTGGTGGTACGGCCCCGGCACTCGGTGGGGGTGTGACCCAGCCGGGGTTTGCCCAGGTCACCTTTACGACCCAGGCCTTCGAGTTTGGTCCGGTCTTGGATGTCATCCCTTACGTCTCCGCGGATGGTTACACCATTCAGATGACCATTATTCCGACGCTTACCCAGTTCCTCGGTTATGATGATTCGGGTTCCTTCATCAACCAGATTCAATCATCGACCGGTAATACGGTTGGTGGGGCGATTCAGTCCACCACGCCGTTGCCGCGCTTCCGCCTGCGCCAGGTGGCCACCAGCGTCAACGTCTGGGATGGCCAGACGGTCGTTATCGGCGGTCTTTTAAGTGAAGAAGTCACCAAGGTGAAAGACAAGGTTCCCATGCTGGGCGATCTTCCCTTCGTTGGCCGCCTGTTCCGCAGCGAATCGCTCCAGGCTCAGAAGCGCAATCTCCTGATCTTCGTATCGCCGACGATTATTGACCCTGCGGGCAACAACGTCCATTCGGAAGAGGAGATGCCTTTCCGCCAGGAGCGCCTGCCGGCGGCGATGGTCCGCTAAGTGCCCGCCAGTGAGTATTTCAGATGGCTGGCCCGGCCCCGGCCGGTTAACTGGAAAATAATTGAAAATATCCTGTAAGCTTTTGCGAGCCGCAGACAATAGACAAAGAATATGTCGTTGAGAACCACCTCCCACGCCGCGCTGGCGGCATTTGTAGTCGTGGGCACATCCGCGACCCCGCTGTTGGGCCAGAGTGTCTTTGATCCCCAAGGGGGTGAATTCGCCATCGCAGGTGCCCTGTCCGGTGAACAGGTTCACGCGCGTCTCGCGTTGGATCAGTCGGGTGGATACTTGGTTTGGCAGGATAACTTCATCGATGGGTCGGGCTTGGGCATTGGGGCCACCCGTCTTGGTTCCAGTTTTAATCCCGAGTTCAGTGCGGTCCGCATCAACTTGGCGGCTTCCGGCAACCAGGAAAACCCCGACGTGGCGCTGTTGTCGGATGGCGGGGCCGCCATCGTCTGGCAGGGGGAAGTCGGCGTCACCCGCCGCATCTTCGCGCAACTGCTCCGGCCCGATGGCACGCTGCGGCTTGCTTCGGACCTTGCCGTCAGTTCCACCCTGGGGGGGATGAAACTGAACCCGCGGGTCGCGGGCCTGGCCACCGGTGGGGCGGTGATTACCTGGGGAAGCATGCAGCAGGACGATCCGGAAAACCCGAATCGCATCATGGCGCGGATGCAAGGCGTTTATGCCCGTGTCTTGAGCTCGGAAGGTGGCTTTGCCACGACTGAATTTCAGGTTAACCAACGGGTTCGCTACAACCAGCGAAATCCAGCCGTGGCCAGCCTTGCTGATGGGCGGTTGGTGTTTGTCTGGGTTTCGGAAGGCGAGGAGACGGTGCAGCAAGATGCCCTCGGCATTACGAGTCATTCCCAGCCCGTTGATATCCTGGGGCGCCTTTTCACCCCGGCCGGTGTTCCGCTCGGGGATGAGTTTCGAATCAATCAAGCCGGCACCAATGTTTGCGCCACTCCCTCCGTGGTGGCCCGGGCCGAGGGTGGCTTCTCCGTTGTTTGGAACGAGAACAATCTCACGGATCGTGACAATAGTTGGGATGTGCTGGCGCGCGGTTACGGCAGCGATGGTTCGGCCTTGGGTTCCCCGGTGGTGTTGAACACCCACCGTTACGGGGACCAGGTGAGTCCCGCTCTTTCGACTGCCGGCGCGGAGCAGCTCGCCGTCTGGACGAGCTACGGGCAGGATGGCTCCTTCGAGGGCATCTACGGCCGGTTTCTGCGGGCCAATGAACTTGTCGGGGGCGAGTTTCGCGTAAACACCACCACCATCAGCCGGCAGATGTTTCCGGCGGTCTCCGGGTTGGGCGATGCCGGCTTCGTGGCGGTGTGGTCCTCCTTCGTGGGCGGTGATACTTCGCTCGACCTGTTCGCCCAGCGCTACTTGCTGGGGGTTCCCAAGCCGGCGGCACCGGTCGTCTCGGGTGTGAGTCAGAACCGCCTGTCCGTCACGTGGCCCGAAGTGGCCGGTTTCGATGTGGCTTCCTACGAACTTTATGAAACGGGCAGCACGACGCCGGTTGTCACCAGCAACAATTGGTGGCTGAGCCCGGCAACGCTGCTCCCTGCCACCAGCAAATCCTATCAGGTCGCCTATCGGCTGGCGGATGGCCGGTTGTCGCCGCGTTCGGATGCGGGCACCGGCAGAACCTGGGGTGCAGATGGCGATTTCTTGGCGACACCTCCTCGCGCGCCAGACGGTCTTCCTGACGACTGGCAGGCGACCTATTGGCCGGACGGCAATTATCCGTCTCCACTGTTGGATTCTGACAATGACGGGGCCAGCAACTTGGCGGAGTTTCTCGCCGGCACCAATCCCCGCGACGCGGCCGATGTGCTCCGTTTGAGCCTATCCGCTGGTGAATACGGTTGGACGGTGCGGTGGAACACGAAGGCCGGACTGATCTACCAGTTGCAGTCTTCCGCTGATTTCCAGACTTGGACCACTTTGGGCGGATCGCGGTTCGCGATCGGTGCCCAGGACGCGCAAAACATTGATGACGGCTCCGGCCTTGGTTACTTCCGTGTCATCCGCATTCGTTAACATGAAGCCATCATTGAACAAACTTCTGCTCCTCGCCCTCACCGCTGGTGCCGTGCATTTCCTCGCCCCGCAGGCGGGTGCCTTCTCCTTGGTGGGGCCTTTCGACGGTTTTCAGGAGGAGAACCTTAATTACAACCGGAGTGAGGGCGTTCTGCCGACCCGGAATCCCCGCATCAATGACTTGGGCGGACCGCAGAACCTCGGTGAGGAATACCGCCGGAACGTGGGTGGGTTGTTTTACGCCTTCGATTATGCCTTCCTGGATTTTTTCGGTCAGCGGGGCATGGTTGAAGTGGACAAGGCGATCAAGATCCTCAACGACCTGCCGGCGTTTTCGACGATGAGCGAGGACCTCTCGGAATTCCCGCTGGAAACTCAGCGCATCAATTATCGCGCGAGCGCCCTGGGCTTGGTGGACTTGAAGTCCTTTACCATGGGCTATCTGCTCGAACAGTTGGGGTTGCTCAGCCCGCACCAGTATGCCTGGACCCTGCGTAACCGGGAGGGGATAGGCGATCTGCCCTGCCCGTTTTTCCAGTTTTGGGTGATCCGGCGCAACTTCGATCCGGTGACCTGGGAACCTACCAGCTATATCAATGGCGCGCTCTACACCTATGCCATTGAAACCTCCTGTCCGCCCGGAGCAGATGTGCAGGATGCGGCCGAAGTTCCGGTCGATCCCCTGGCCTTCAACTGGAGTGCCGTGGCGGAAAATGATGGCTATGTGATTGGGGGATTTTACTCGGGCCTGACGCGGGATGACATTGGCGGTTTGCGGTATCTCTACCGGAAGAACAATTTCAATTATGAGCCCGTTCCGGCCAACGTGTTTGGCGGCACCAGTGGTGGCGGTTCGCCATGGAGTCCCGTCGATCCGAGCGTCACCAACCAGCCCATCAGTGGACAGTCCTTTACCATGGGCGGCATTGATAAATTGAAGTTTACTAAGGTTTATTTCGACGGTTTGCTGGGGCAGACGTTCACGGCCGTCAGCAACAGCTATTCGGTTCCGGTCGCCGTGGATGTGCAAAGCGGCACCAGTCTTGACGGGGGCGGGGATTTGAACCTGCGGGTCGAACAGCTCCGCGTCACCCGGGTGGCGGCTTTCCCTGACATTCTGTTTTCTGCTGGGGATCTTTTAGACGGTGGAGTCGCTAGGACCTTTCCCGTCTACACCCGCTCCACCCAGCTCCAGGTAAATAACGGTCCCGGCATCATGGACAATTCCATCAGCATCTCGTTTAACAAAATCGGGCCGTACGTGGTCAATTTGCTCACCCCGACGACTCCCTTCGTCTCGGAAGCGAATGCCCTGCAGCGCCTCCGTTTTGGCGCATTTGACGGCAGCACCAATCCGCCGGTGATCTTCCCCTCCGGCGCGAGCATCAAGGAATTGGAGCGCATCTACTTTGGAGGCAACTAGACGTGAGCATGAAAAAAAAGCATTTCCTGAATTTTATCGCGGCGGTTTTAACCGGTGTTGGCTCCGCCCAGGCCGCCGATGCCGTCTATCAAAATGACGGCATCGTAAACTCGTCGGATTTCCTGCAAATTGACGCGATCACCTTCATCAATAATGGCATTTTTTCGGCCCCCGCTTCCTTCTTCGACTTTCCCTACGAAACGCAGAACACCCTCTATTACACCAACCGGGGTTTGATGCAGGGGATTCCTGGGTTCCG
>CAYXDZ010000065.1:0-4133 GCA_964463815.1 uncultured Verrucomicrobiota bacterium
CCGTTTCGCTTCCGGCACCACGAGCGAAGTGTCGGTCATCGCGAGCGGGTCGAGGATGAGTTTTTGCAGAAGGTCAGCGTATGGTTCGGATTGCCTCGCGGCGAGCGCCTGGCCGAGCAGCGCGGTGCCGTAGTTGGAATACTCGTAGCCACTACCCGGCTTCCGGTTGAGCTTAACGTCCGGCAGGCTGGCGAACAACTCGGCCGTGGTGTAGGCGGCGTAGGGATTCTCTTCGTTCTCCTTGGCCTGTTCCCAGAAATTTGCCGGCAGCCGCGGCACGCCGGCCGAGTGCGTGGCCAGTCGCTTGAGCGTGATCCGCCGGGTTTGTTCGCCCTCCAACTTCACCTCAGCGGGCAGGAGTGAAGCGAGCGGATCGTCGAGTTGCACGACCTCGCGGTTCACCGCGTCGGCGAGCGCAATGCCGGTGAAGACCTTGGTGATCGAGCCGATCTCAAAGATTGTGTCGCCATCGGGCTTCCGGCCGGCGGCGGTGGCTTCGACCGTGCCGAAGCCGCCGACCCAGTCGCGCCCGCGTTGATGCACGCCGACCACCAGCGCGGCCCGAGGCCGGGACGCGAGATACGTCCCGGCCATTGTTTCAATCCGCGCGGTCAGATCGCGCGTGTCCTCCAGTTTGGTGAACTGGCGCTGCTTCCAGCCGACGTAGGCCACCAAGAGCGCGAAGACACCGACGACCGCCGCGACTACAATCAGCAACGTGACCAGGCCGGCCTGAAGAAGTTTGGGCAAAGGCATGACCGCAGCCTGCCATCAATACATGCTCCAATCCAGCTTCACGTCGGCGTTTTTCCAGGCTTTCTGGAACTCGGCATAAACGCTGTCGGCGGCCTGCGTCTTGCCCTGGTTGCGCAACGCGGCGGCGAGTCCGTGCAGCGCCCAGCCGTTGCGCGGCAGCCATTCGAGATCCTTGCGGAACGTCGCCTCGGCCTCGATGTAGTTGCCGGTCTGCACCTGCGCCGCGCCGAGCGACCACTTGGCCGAGTAATACCAGAACGGCGGCTCCATGTAGGGAATCTGGTCCTCGATCGCGACCGCCTGGCCGAGATGCTGGAGGGCGTTGGTTTCGTCGCCTTGATGCAACGCGAGCTTGCCGAGCAGGATTTCGTTCGCGACTTCCACAACCTTGCCGGCGGGAAAGTAGGGGTTCTCCACGACCTCCACGGCCTCGGCATCGGTGGTCTTTTGGAACAACGCGTACTCCGCCTGTGCGGCCGGGCGATCGTTCTTGGCGAGATATGCAAGGCACGGCGCGTTGTGGTGCTTGCCCTGGTCGAAACGCTTACCTCCACCCGGATGCGGAAGCGCCAGCACCTTGTCCCTTTGGGCTAACTGCGCGTGCGCGCGCGCGTGAAGATAACGTTGCCGACCGCCTTCCATCGCGCCGCAACGAAGGTCGAGCGCGTAATCGGCGACCTTCTTCGCCGCCTTGATCGCGTCGCGCGAGTGGCCGCGCAGACTGTTCGCGTACCACAGGAAGTGAACGTTGTGCGGATAATAGCCGGCCGGGTAGGCACCCTGGGCCTTGACCTGTTTCAGGTAGTTTTCGTCCGCCTTGGTGGCGCGTTCGTTCGAGATCACGGCGCGGTCGTACTCACCGACCCGCACCCAGATGTGCGACGCCATGTGAACGAGGTGGCCGGCGGCCGGGGCGAAGCGTTCAATGCGTTCGGCGGCGGGAATGCCCTGCTCCGGCGTCGGGCCGGACTCGACCGCGTGAATGAAGAAATGATTTGCCCCGGGATGATCGGGATCGCGGCGGAGCACGGTGTGCAGCACACGCAGCAACTCGGCCGTCAACGGCTTGGGCTCACGTTCCGGCGTCCAGTATTCCCACGGCATCGAAGTCATGACCGCTTCGCAGAACAAGGTCTGTGCATCGAGATCGTCGGGATACGCCGCGGCGACCCGGCGCATCGCCTCCACGAACGCGAGATCGAGCCGCGAACGATCCTCGAGCGGTTTCTCTACGTAACGTGTCGTCAGCGCGTCGATGTAGGCCCGCTCGCGCGCGGACGCCTTTGGTTTGAGCGCGATGGCCTTTTGCAGCGCGGCCCAGGCTTTCGGATAACTGTCCGGCATCATGGGCAGGTTGATGTTCGGGCCGTGGCTGTAGGCGAGACCCCACCACGCCATCGCACAGTCGGGATCGACTTCGGCGGCGGCCTGGAACGAGCGGGCCGCCTCGGCGTGGTTGAAGTTGTAGGCCAGCATCAGACCCTGATCGAAGTAACGCTGGGCCAGTTCCGAGTTGGTGGTGATCGGGTGGCTGAGGTCGCCCAGACCTTTGAGCAAGGGCGCGTCCGGCTTCTTGGTGGCGGCGACGGCGGGCAAGACGGCGGCGCCGAGCAGGAGCGAGCCGGCCAACGCCGCGGACAGTCCCGTGAAGGTCAAAGCAGTGATTCGATTTCGTTTCATAGTATGGATCATGTTTTCAGGTTTCGGTTTCGACTTCAGGGAAACGTCGCCCTGAGAAAATGTACGGAGCACGGGCGGTATCATTCATTTCCGCGTGCCCTCTGGTTGCGGTCTTCGCGCAGGTCCGGCCCGCGATACAGTGCGAGCACGGGGAACGGATCGTTCGGGAGGTTACGACCCGACACCGCGATGATGTTCCGGCCCGGCCGCAGCGCGGCGCAGGCCGCGTCGCTGAACACCAGCACTTGCAGATTCGCGTCGGCGTGCGGTGGCCGCAGCCCGGCGGGCGTGCCGTTGACACTCACCTCGAATTCGCCGCCGCCGCGCACCATGAGCACCGGCGTAAACCCCGTTGTGTCCTTCAGCTCCAACACACCGCGCCACCACGCCGTCTCGCCGGTCACGGCCGGGCCTGGCTGCCACTCGGCGTCACTGGCACCCGGTTCCTCCCAGACCAGCGAGGGCGGCAGGCTGCGATGCCACCAAGCAAAGCGCCCTGGCTCTTCCTGTTCATCCCAGCGATTCAATGGCGCGTGACTGAGAAACACCTGGAGCGGACCGAGCGAAGCCCCGGGCTCGAGGCGCAGTTGCAGCCCCTTCAATTCTTCGCGCAACGCCTCCGCCCAGCGACTCTGTTTCCAGAGAATCAAGGTCAGTGTCATGCGGAAGTTCAGCGAAGTGGGATGGCTCTCGCCAAACACCTGAATCGAGCGGGCGACGGCCCGGCGGCTCAACGCCTCCGCTGCGGGCAGGTTGCGATTCCAGTCGCACAGGAAACCGGCGAGGTTGCCCCGCGCGTTCGAGGTCCACGGATGGTCATCTCCGAGCTTGGAGGTGCCGTAGGCGATGGCTTCGCGATACAGCTCCTCACCAGCCGCCGGTCCCCGGTCGCGCGCCACGATGCGGCCTTGAATTTGCAGCATCGCCATGAAATCTCGCGGTTCGATGTCGGGCTGTTCGCGGCCGACTGCGACCGCATGTTCGATCAGCTCCCGCGTGCGTTCCCGCTGGTTGGGATCGTACTGGATCAAGCCCGCCAGCCGGTAGCTCGCACCGATGGTGATCAGATTGGTGGGCCCAAAGTGTTCGCGGGCGCGCCGCAACGCATCTTCTAGCAGGGCGCGGGCTTCGGGCAGTTGGTCGCGGGCCTGGCGGGTGCGGGCCAGCAGAATCATCGATTCCAAGGTCTCCTTCGCGTTCTCGCCCAGGTGTTCACTGCGCAGGTCCAGCGCCCGGCGCGCTTCTTCGGCGGCGGCCTGACTTTCACCCAGCGTCAGCAGCGTGGAGGCGATGGTGTGCCGGATGGCGGCCTCGACCTCGGGTTGATTTTGAAAAGTTTCCCCGAGTTGGTTCCGCGCGCGGGCAATCAGGGAGCGCACCGTGAGCTCGCGGTCGTTGGAGAGTTCCAGGCTGGCGCCGGAAAAAATGTCCTCGTTGAGGAAGCGCACGACCGCCGCCGAGATCGCGGCTTCGCGGTTGAGCCGGTCCAGCGCGGCGTTGCGCTGTTCCTGCACCAGCTCCAGCGCGACCCGCTGGCGGTACTCACGATTCAAGTGCTGCACCGCGAGCAGCTCCGCCTTTGAGGCGCGAATGGCCTGATAGCTGGTGGCGACGATGCCGACGACGAGCAGGAGCAGGATTGCGCTGCCGGCGAGCATCATCGTCCGGTGCCGGGCGGTGAACTTGCGGAAACGATA
>CAYXDZ010000065.1:4233-5800 GCA_964463815.1 uncultured Verrucomicrobiota bacterium
CGCCCGTCGAAGGGCGTGCCGCCGGTCAGCAGTTCGTAAAGCAGCACCCCGAGCGAATAAATGTCCGTGCGCGTGTCGAGGTCCAGGCCGCTGAACTGCGCCTGCTCCGGACTCATGTAGGCGGGGGTGCCGATGAGTTCCTGGTACCGGGTGAAGATGGTGATCTCGGTCAGCTCCTGCTGCGTCGCCTTGGCGATGCCAAAATCGATCACCTTCGGCACCGGCCGGTCGTCGTGCATCGTGACCATCACGTTGCCGGGTTTGATGTCGCGGTGGAGGATGCCCTTTTGATGCGCGTGATGCAGCGCCTCGCACACCTGGATGAACAGCTTCAGGCGCTCGACGGTGCCGAGATTGTGCTCGTCGCAGAACTCGGTGATGGGCACGCCCTTCACCAGCTCCATGACGAAGTACGGCCGGCCGGTTTCGGTCGCGCCGCCGTCGAGCACCTTGGCGATGTTCGGGTGGTCCATCATCGCCAGCGCCTGCCGCTCGGCCTCGAAGCGGCCCACCACCTGCCGCGTGTCCATCCCCAGCTTGATGATCTTGAGGGCGACGCGACGCTTCACCGGTTCGCGCTGTTCGGCCATGTAAACAACGCCAAAGCCGCCTTCGCCGATTTTCTGCAACAGCTTGTAACGACCGATCGCCGAGCCCGGACCTTCCGCCACCGGAACCGAACTGTGGCCCGACGAGACCGTGGCGGGCTGGTTGGGGTGGCTGGATTCCCCCTTGAGAAAATCACCCGCGTCACCGTGCGCCGCGAGCAGGCCGGCCAGCCGATCCCGCAGAGCCGAGTCATGCCCGGCAAGCTCATCGAGCAACGCCCGCCGCGCCGCGTCGGACTCACAATCGAGCAGTTGATTGAAAAGTTGTCGTTCGTTGGTCATCGGCCGGACAAATCATCCCCGGTTGCCAATTCGAAGCCTTCAGCAGCGAATCGTTGTCGCATAGGAATCGCAAGCTTCAAGTCACTCGCGCAATGGAACTGAAGGTGCATCGGTTTCACGCTGCTCCGGCGGGTGGTCGGTGGGTTGCGGGGTTTGAGCGGGTTGGTCGGGGGACAGGGTTTGCGGGGTGCCCAGCACGAGATCCCCCCGGCCGGGCCGGTGCAACCGCAGTGTTTGATACGTCAATTTCTCGATCGCGACGATTACCGGGGGCCGAAACTGGGCTTTCCATTCCAGCAGACGAATGGTGGCCTCGGTCAGCGAGCCGGCCTGAAACTCGATTTCCACCCGCCACACCTCGGCCGGTCGCGCCGCCACGTAACCGGCCGCGCTACGCCGGTAGCCGCCGATGCGCGTCACGGCCCGCCGCACCTGTTCGTGCTGCGTCGCATCCAGCCCGTGGAACGTCACCCGCGCCACGGCGTGATTCAGGTCCACCGCCCGGATGCCGGACCCGAGCGTGAGCAGCGCCCCAGTGAGGGCCAGTCCCGCGACCACCACGAGGAATCGGGCTTTCGCCGACCGGAATGAGAGTTTGAAGTTCATGCGAATTCAGGGAAGCGACTTGAATCCGTGTGAGGGGACCGGCAAGCAGCTTCAAAAGGACATGCGAAAGC
>CAYXDZ010000065.1:5900-12220 GCA_964463815.1 uncultured Verrucomicrobiota bacterium
GAGATTTCCTTGTAAAGCCAGGCGCGGGCGTAGGCCCAGAGCCGCGTGGCCGAACGCACCGCCAGTCCCATCGCCTGGGCGGCGTCCTCGTTGCTCAGGCCGGCGAAGAACCGCAGCTTGATCAACTGCGCGGCCTCGGGATCTTTCGCCGCGAGCTTCTCCAGCGCTTCATCGACCAGCAACAGGTGTTCGTCGTCGGTCTTGATGGCGACATCCACGGAGGAAAGGTCGATGCGTTCCAAGTCGCCGCCGTGTTTGCCGGCGCGCTTGCGACGGGCGTTGTCGATGAGGATGCGGCGCATGGCCTCGGCGGCGGCCCCGAAGAAGTGCGCACGGTTCTTCCATTGCCGGTCGCCGCCCACGAGCCGGAGATACGCCTCATGCACGAGCGCGGTCGCCTGGAGTGTCTGACCCGGCCGCTCCTGGGCGAGTTTGCGCGCCGCCAGGGTGCGCAATTCGTCATACACGAGCGGGATCAACTCGTCGTTCGCGGCGGCGTTTCCGTCTTGAATCGCGTTGAGGATGCGGGTGACTTCGCTCATGGCTTGGGGTGGAGCGGTTGCCGAAAGCTTAAGGACCAGGCACCCGGCCAGCAATGCGGCAGTGCGGCGGATTCACAGTTTGGGAAAGGTCAGCCCGAAGCGGGCGCACAGGCCGGGCACGCTGTTGAAATCCATTTCCAGTTCATACCGGGCGTTGATCTCGGCGAAACGTTGCACGTCGCCCCAGGCGGCGGCGACTTCGCGAAAGTAATCCTCGAACCCGCCGGGGGAGATGACTTCGATGATCTCGCAGGGCGCGTCGCCGGCGTTCCAAAAGGTGTGCCATTCGTGCCGCGGTTTGCGCACCCATTCGCCGGGGCCGGCAGTGACGACGCGCTCCCCGAGCAGCGCGCCGAGTCGGCCGCGCAGCACATACGAAAACTCGTCCTCCCGGTGATGTCGGTGCAGCGGCGCCGCCAGCGCGCGGGGCGCGAGCGGATGATGCACCACCGAGAAGCGGCCTCCGGATTCGGCGGCATCCAGTTTCCAGACCACGCCCAGGCCGCCAAAGTCGAAGGACTCGACACGCGGCGGGGCAGACTTGTGGAGCAGGTTGTCGTTCATAAAAGCGGTTGGGCCGGCCGGCTCCCGGCCTTGTCCATTCATGCGAAGCGGCGGGGGGAATTGCGCCAGAAAAATTGCGCTATGCAGTCTGCGTCGGGAAACTCTCTCGCCATCCATGCAGCAAACGGGCTCGACAGAGCGGGGTTTAGCCTGTTTTCCATTTGAGCTTTGGAACGTATAACGCGGAGGAATTCAGCTCATCCGCTAAGTGCAAAATGAGTACAAGTGCGAACACTTGGGAGCTCGGTCCGATTTCGTCGGCACCAGATTTTCTTGCCGCCGTTGCGCAATTCATTCCAGGCGCCCATACCGCGAGTTTCGAGATTCGTGGAGCCTGTTCGCTGGCTCGGCAGGTTTATGCGCAGCACCGCTCAGCTATGAAGTATCGCCCGATCCGGGACACGATTGCTCCGAAAACCGACTTATATTACTGCAAAGTCACCAAGACGCTCAGTGTTGCGCTTGCGCGTGTTCTCCACGAGCACGAAACGCCCAAGGTATTCTGGCACATAAAAGGATTTGGCGACCGCAAGATGATATTCTCATTTCATGACGCAGATTCTGGGGGTTCAGTCTGCTTCTCCCCCGGACGTTGATGCTAAGACGGTTCGCGCGATTGGTGCTGCGCTGAACTGCAAGCCAAGAAAAATTGAAACCAGAAAAATATGGCAAGAGGACTACAGTAGAAGCTAACTAATCTGCGATAGGATCAACCGACTGTGTTGCAACCGACTGTTGCAGCTATCCGGCGGTCGAACAAACCGGCCGCGCCCGCGTCCAACACCCGTCGCCGGATTGATTCCGGCCTTGCGAATCCGCCGGTTCCGCACAACCTAGCCGGCAACGACATTATGAAACCGCTTATTGCCACTTCCCTCGCCGGACTCGCCGCCGGTGCCGTCCTGCTCACCGGTTGCGCCAGTCAGGGCGTCAAAAACCCCTCGGGCGCGCCCGTGACCGAGATGCGCGCGGATGAACGCGGCTTCGTCGCCGGCACCGGCATCGAGTCGCAGGACATCGTGGCCGTCACCGACAAGATGGCGCGCAGCATCCTCGGCGTGCCGGAGATCGCCAACGCCACCACCACGCCGCGCATCGCCCTGCTCTCGATCAACAACGACACGCGGTTCCCGATCAACAAGGATGTGTTCCTCACGCGCCTGCAAACCCAGCTCATCTCGAAGACGCAGGGCAAGGTGCGTTTCCTCGCCCGCGAGCAGATGGAGGCACTGGAGCGCGAGCGTAATCTCAAACGCGAAGGCGCGGTCACCAGCACCACCGACCCGAATGTCCAGGAGTTCCGGGGCGCGGATTACTTCCTCACCGGCAAGCTGACCGGCGTGCCCACGCGCACGACCGCCGGCACGAGCGATTACGTGCTTTACACTTTTCAGCTCATCGAAGCGCGCACCAGCGAGATCGTCTGGTCTGACATGGCGGAGATCAAGAAACAGGGCTTGGAAGACGCGGCGTACCGGTAAACCACGCGTTCGATGTTCAGCGTTCAATGTTCAATGTTTGAGGTTGAACGCCTTCGCGTGGCGTCGCTCCGCCTGCTTTTCATTTTTGCTTCCTGGTTCCTCGTCACGGGTTGCACGACCACGGCGACCGGTCCGCAGATTCCCTACACCGGCGATCCGGTCAAGGATGGCCAGGCATGGATCGAGCAAGGGCCGGCCAAGGACAAGGTGCTCTGGCAGTACCGCACCGCGCTGCACGCCATGCGCCGCAGTGATTTCCCGCTGGCGGCCGGCTTGCTGGATGACGCGATCCTGAATCTCGGCGCGATGATGCAGCCCGACCGCGCCGCGCGTCAGGCGCGAAGCTACTTCAACGAGGAGGCAAAGAAGACCTTCTATGGCGAGCCGTACGAACGTGTCATGGCGTGGTATTATCGCGGCATCCTTTACTGGATGCAGGGCGAACTCGACAATGCCCGGGCGTGTTTCCGCAGCGCGCAGTTCCAGGATGCGGACGCCGAGAACAACGAATACCGCTCGGACTACGTGCTGCTCGATTACATGGAGGGCTTCACCACCGCCAAGCTCGGCGGCGATGGCGACGACGCCTTCAAACGGGCGCAGGAGCTCAGCAAGCTATCCAAGCTCCCGGAGTACAACGCGCAGGCAAATGTGATCCTCTTCATCGACTTCGGGGCCGCGCCGCAGAAGTACGCGGGCGGCGAATACGGCGAACAATTGCGTTTCCGGCCGGGCAGTTCGCCGGTCAAGTCCGCGCGGCTGGCGTTCGGCGATCAGACGCTCGTGATCTCGCCGACGGACGATTTGTATTACCAGGCCACCACGCGCGGCGGTCGGGCCATGGATCACGTGCTGGACAACAAGGCCGTGTTCAAGCGCACGACCGACACTGCGGGTGATGTCGCGATCATCAGCGGGGCCGTGCTGGCCAGCAATCGCGATACTCAGGAAGCCGGACTCGCCGTGCTGGGCGCGGGCATCCTGGCCAAAATATTTTCATCCGCCACCCGGCCCGAGGCGGATACCCGCACCTGGCAGAACCTGCCGCAATACCTGAGCTTCGCCGTGCTCGCACTGCCGCCGGGCGAACACCGGTTCACGGTGGAATTTCTCGACGGCCGCGGCCAGCCGGTCGCCCGCCACACCAAAACGCTCGACCTGAACGTGATCGCCGGGCGGGACAACGTGTTTTACCTCAGCGATCAATCCACCGCGTCGGCTCCGGCCGCTGCCAGTTCCTCCACACCATGAAATCACTCCTCCCTTGTTTGGCCGCCCTGTCCCTGTTGATCCTCGCCACTGGTTGTCGCAGCACCGGCCCATACACACCGACCCCCACCGCCGATGTCGAAGGCCGGGAGCCGGTCGCTCTGATGGATCAGATGGTGCAGACCTCGGTGACCTCGCAGGGCGTGCATTACCGCCAGTTGCCGGATGGCCGGCTGGAGGCGATCGCGATCATCCAGAGCAAAGATCCGCGCCGCATTCAGGTGCAGATACAGTGCGTGTTCAAGGACGCCAACGGCATCACCATCGACGACGAGACACCGTGGCAGACGTTGATCCTCACCGAGAACGGCCAGGAACAGGTCAGCTTCAAGTCGATGAACAACCAGGCGAAGAAGGCGACCATCCGCGTGCGCCAGGCACGGTGACGGTGTCGGCTCGTCTCAAACACTCCGCCATGCAGCACAAGTGCCCACACTGCGATTCATTGGTTTATAGCCGGCGAAATGTGCTGTGCGGGGTTTGTGGTCAACGGCTGCCAGACAGCGTGCTGTTCACCGCGGAGGAACGCGCGGTTGTTGAGCGGGAACTGGCCGAAGCAAAGCGGCGCGCCCGTCAAGCACGGGCAGCGGACGGTATTGGGGGTGGCGACGCCGGCGGCTATGGCGGCGGGGACTTCGGTGGGGATTGTGGCGGTGGCGATTGATGTCTGTCCAAGGGCTGCTCGGGCGTTGAGCCGGCCACAATGTAAAATCTTTGTAACTTTTGCCCGTCTGCGCTGTATTAGCTCCCATGCAACGCAACGCCTCACGGGTTCTCGCTTGGGCGGCTTTGGTCGCCTTGACCGGCCTTCCCACCACTTCACCCGCCGCCGATCCGCTCACTTATGAATCCGTCTTTGACCCGCAAACGCTGCTCCGCGTGGACATCACCATTGCTCCAGCGGACTGGGAGGCGTTAAGCACTCAGACCCGGTCGATGGCCGATGCGCTGGCCCGGGACCGGCATCCGGACACGGCCAAGAATCCGTTCTCCTGGTTCAAGGCGGACGTGAAGGTCAACGGCGTCGCCATCCCGAATGTCGGGGTGCGCAAGAAGGGATTCATCGGCTCGCTCGACCGGGACAAGCCGTCGTTGAAGGTGGATTTCAAGCGGTTCGAGAAAGGCCGCCGGGTCGCCGGGCTCAAGCAACTGACGTTGAACAACAACAAGCAGGACCCGGCCGCGATTCATCAGTTTCTGGCCTACAAAGTTTTCCGCGATGCCGGCCTGCCCGCCTCGCGTGCGAACCATGCGCTCGTCACGGTGAATGGCGAGACCCTGGGCATCTATTCGCATGTCGAGTCGATGGATGATGTGTTCGTTGAGCGTCGTTTTCCAGGCGCACGCGGAACGCTCTACGAAGGCACGATCACGGACTTCGCGGACGGCTGGGCGGAGAAGTTCGAGACAAAGTTCGGGGGCGCTGAGAATTATGGCGATGTCAGGAAAGTGGTCGCCGCCCTCGCCAGCGACGATGACCGCCTCCTCGCGGAGCTGGACAAGGTGATCGACCTGAAACAGTTCCACCGTTTCTGGGCGACCGAGGTGTTGCTCAGCCATTGGGACGGTTACGCCGGCAACCGGAACAACTTCTTCATCTACCGCCCGAAGGAGTCGGACCGGTTTGTCTTCCTGCCGTGGGGCATGGACCACATTGCCGACCGCCACCCGTTCTGGCAGTTCAACCCGCCGGCGTCGGTCTTCGCCGCTTCGAGCCTCACGCGGCGGCTCTACCAACATCCCCAGGGCCGCGAGCAGTACCGGGCCGCGCTGCGCGAACTGGTGGAGCAGGTGTGGGACGAAAAGGAGCTGTTGGGTGAGGTGGATCGGATCGAGAAACTGACCGGCGAACATCTCCCGAAAACTGAAGCCGTCACGTCCGCCTACCGCCGGGTGCGGGAGTTCATTGCCGGTCGGCGCGAAGCCGTTCTGGCCGAACTGAACGGTCCGGCCCCGGACTGGACCTGGCCGCTCACCGAGCCCATGTCTGTCACGAAGGCGGGCACTGTGTCGGGCACGTTCAAAGGGAAGTGGGGCACTTTGATGGGCGATCCTTTCGCCGCGTCCGAAGCCACGCTGGAGTTGCAACTGGGCGACCAGCAGGTGACGAAGTTCGCGCAGATCGGGGCGACCGCCGGCGAGAGCCAGCAGCCGAACGATCGCGGCAATTCCGCCGTGCGCATCATGGCCCGCCGGGAGGATTCAGCGAAGCTGCAAATGGTCGGTCTCAGCGTCAATCCCCGGCGCTTCAAGCCGGGCGTGCTGGACCTGGACATGACCACGGTGTCCGGCGTGGTGCTGGAGATTGATCCGTCCAATGGTGGCTTCAAGTTTCAGGGCCTGTTGCAGGGCACCGTCACCTTCACGGAAACCGGCACCGAAAAGGACGCCCCGGTCGCCGGCAGCTTCACCGGCGAGATCGTCGGGTTCACTGGGATGGAATAGGCGCGGGCCGGCGACCCGC
>CAYXDZ010000066.1:0-12209 GCA_964463815.1 uncultured Verrucomicrobiota bacterium
CAGCCGGCGAAGAATGAAACCACCGGCCGCTTTTACCCCGTGCAACGCCTTGGCCTCGCGCGCCAGGGGGCCGAGGTGTATCGCGCCAACGCCTGTTACGCCTGTCACAGCCAGCAGATCCGGCAGACCGGCTACGGCTTCGAAGCGGTGATTGAAAAGGCCGGTAATGATCCCGACGCTCTGGCGGCCGCACTCGTCCGGGTCAACCGCGAATGGTCCGTGGACGATGCCGCGCTCTTCGGCGAAGGCGACGCGCTCGAACTCGGCCCGATTGATCTCCGGCGGAAGCAGAGCATCGAGCAGACCCTCGACCGGGCAAAGATCGGGGACTTGGAGGCGAGCGTCCGCTTCGACTTCATCCCCGAGGGACCGGACATCCAGCGGGGCTGGGGTCTGCGCGCCTCGGTGGCCCGCGATTATCTCTACGAAGACACGCTGATGCTCGGCAGCCAGCGCCTGGGTCCCGATCTCTCCAATGTCGGCGCGCGGCTCCCGGATCGCGACTGGCACCTCCTGCACCTGTATCATCCGGGCGCGACGGTCGAGGGTTCCACCATGCCGGCCTACGAATTCCTCTTTGAGAAGCGCCGCCAGGGGGAAGCTCCTTCGCCCAACGCGTTGAAACTGGAAGGCGATCTGGCCCCGGAACCGGGCTGGGAAATCGTGCCCACCGCGGATGCCCTGGCGCTGGTGGCCTACTTGCAGAGTTTAAAAGTCACGGAGGCGTTGTACGAGGCACCGGCTCCGGTTGCCGGTGAGTGATGAACATGAGCAGCGAAGATCCCAATTCCAACGAGCGCAAACCCGGTCAACCCACGGTGGGACGGCTGGCCGTGCCGGTGTGGATCTTCATCGTCGCGCTGCTGCTCGGTTATCAGGGCTGCATCCACGTGGACCAGATGGGCGGCAGCTTTGCGTTTCGTTCGGACCTGTTCGCGCCCTATCGCACGGCGCGGGAACTGGACAATGTGCAACCGAGCACGGGTGGCGCGGCAGACCTCATTCGCAAGGGCCGGGTGGTGTACGGCAATGTCTGCTCGGGTTGTCATCAGGGTTCCGGCATGGGCGCGGCCGGTCAATTCCCTCCGCTGGTCGGTTCGGAATGGGTGCTCGACGAAGGCCCCAATCGAATCATCCGGATCGTGCTGCATGGTTTGCAGGGACCGATCACTGTCGCTGGCAAGCCATATAACGGGGCCATGGTTGGGTTTGGTCCGGTGCTGAGCGATGACGACATCGCCGCCGTTCTGACCTACATCAAGAACTCCAAGGAATGGGGTCAGGAAACGGGTGAAATGGTGACCCCTGAGCAGGTCAAGGCCGTGCGCGAGGCGACGGCTGGCCGTTCCAACCCGTGGACTGGCCCGGAAATCCTGGCGGTTCCCGTTAACTGACGGACGCGGAGTTGATCCTACAACCAGGCCTGCCATTTCGGCAACCAGCCCGCGATTTCACGTTCTTCCTCCGGCGTGACCTCCACCAGCGGCGGACGCGACACGCCGCCCTGCAAGCCGATCAGGTCCATCATCTTCTTCATCACCGAGACTTCGTAGCCCTTGCGCCGGGAACGCAGCGCATACATCGGCACCACCAGTTCACGCATCAGCCACTCCAGCTCCGCACTGTGGCCGGCCGACGCCAGTTCATGCAACCGCAGCGAAAGCTTCGGCGCGACGTTGGCGATGCTCGACGTGTAGGTCCGCACGCCGATCGAGTAATAGCCCGGCACGCAGTCGTCGCCCGCGCCACCAATCCAGTGCAGCCGGTCGCCGACGCGCGCCATGATCATCTGGTACCGTCGTACGTCGCCCTGGCCGTCCTTCCACGCGATCAAGGTTGGGAGGCGCGTGAGCTTTTCGACTGCTGCCGGGGAGAAGTTCGCCCAGTCGCGCGAATAGATGATCAGCCCGAGCGGCGTGGCCCGGCCGATGGCCTGGTAATACTCGAACAGCCCGTCCGGGTCCGCGTTCGGGTAGTACGGCGGGAACGCGAGGATGCCGTTCGCGCCGGCCGCGGCCGATTGCCTGGCCAGTTCGAGGGCGAGCGGGTGATTGAAGCCCGCGGCCGCGAGGACCGGCACCTTGCCGTTCACCTCTTCGAGCGTGGTCTTCAACACGGCGAAATGCTCGGCCGGCGTCAATGAAAACAGCTCCCCCGTGCCCGCCGCCGGGACGATGGCGCAGACCGGATGTTGCAGCAGCGAGCGCAGATTGAAGCGCAGGGCCTCGAGATCGAGGGAGAAGTCGGGTTTGAACGGTGTCACCGGGAAGGAGATCACGCCCTGGAGTTTGTCGCGCAGTTCGTCAGGTTTCATAAAATTTACGTTGGTGGGGCGACGCTCCTGCGGAGCCCTAAATTATGTCTTCGTTCATGGGCTCGGCAGGAGCCTCGCCCTACCATTCACCATCGTGGCAGCACCCTTTTCCAGCCCGGATCGACGTGCTTGCGCATCTCGGCTTCGTCGTCGCGTTTGCGATAGGGACATTTCACGTAGCGTTCCTTCAGCCGCGCGAGTTGATCGTAATCCAGCTCCACGCCGAGGCCCGGCCGGTCAGGAATCCTGACACAGCCGTTCACAATCGGCACGCGGCCGCCGAGCACGACTTCATCCTGCGCGGTCTGCCAGGGGTAGTGGGTGTCGCATGCGTAGCTGAGGTGCGGCGTCGCGGCGGCGACGTGCGCCATGCCCATCAGCGAAACGCCCAGGTGATTATTCGAGTGCATCGACAGGCCGAGACCGAAAGTCTTGCACAGCCGCGCAAGCTGCTGCACCTGGCGCATACCGCCCCAGTAATGATGATCGCACAGCACCACCTGCACGGCGTCCTGCCGGATCGCGGCGGGCAGATCGCCGAAGCACGTCACGGCCACGTTGCTGGCCAGCGGGGTGTCGATGCCGGCCGCGAGCAGGCCACGCCGCACGGCCGCCATGTTTTCCATGCCGGCCGTCGGGTCTTCGAGATAACCACCGTTCGAGAGTTCCTTCCGCAGTTCGCGGCCGACGCGGATCGAGGTCTCGACCGTCCACGCGGAATTCGGGTCGATGCGGATGGGCACTCCGGGACCGAACTCGCGGCGCATCTGCTTTACCGTCTCAATTTCCAGATCGGGCTCCAGCACGCCCGCCTTGAACTTGATGTCCTTAAAGCCGTAGATCGCGATCATGCGCTTCGTCTGCGCGACGAGGGCTTCGGGCGTCAGCGCCTCGCCGTATTCATCGTCGCGCGCGTCCTCACCTTCGCCGCCGCCGCCGGTGTGTTTGTAGAACGGGTAGGCGGAGAAGGGAACTTCCTCGCGCACGCGGCCGCCGATCAGATCGCAGACCGGCTGCCCGATGGTCTTGCCGATGAGGTCGAGACACGCGACCTCGATTGCCGCGAAGGTGCGCGTGGTGGCGTCGAGCGGATTTTCGCCGGGCACGTGAAACGTTTGCGAGCGGTCGCCGCCCGGACCCTCGACCATTGAAGAGAGAAAGCCCGTCACGCGAAACGCATCGCGCCCGATCAACTGTTCGCGCACGGCCAGCAACGCCTTTGCCGGTTCCTCGCCGCCGTACGTTTCGTTGATGCCGGTCACGCCGTCCTCGCTGATCAGTTCGAGGATCGTGCGCAGGGCGTAGGGTTGATGCCGGCCGTAGGAGCTGCGGAGCGGCGGATCGGCGACCGCAATCGAGTGGACCTTTAGATCGGCGATGCGGATGGGACGGAGATCGTTCAAAGTGCGACCAGCATGGGCGAAGGGCAGGGGATGAGTCAACGGAGAGGGAGATGTCTTGGTCAATGTGGGGGCGGCTCAAGCCCACCCGCGACGCAGCCGGCCTGGCGGATCGCTGATCGCCGATCCGGCGCGTGGTGGAGCGTTTGCCCCTACCCGCCGGGTCGGAGACCGGCGTTCCGGGCGCGGAGTCAAAATGAGCCCGGTCAACCTGGATGACCTGATCCTGCAAACCGCTCCGAATGACCCGTCAGCATCCCGATCCCCGAGAGCCGCCGCCACAGAATCTCCAAAGGGTAGGGACCGTCGCTCCGCGCGGTTCGCCGAACGTAGCAAAGGCTTCGATCTCCAGTGGCGGTTACGTTTGTCAAAACCCGTGCTGGCCCTCGGCGGCGCGCTCGGAGAGCGCAATCTATCTTTGCCGCACCCCGGTCCAGTAGTGGAGGAAGTGAGGCGTTCCTTATTGTTGGCCTGACATTTCCAGGTTTTGGCCCACCGAATACAGCCCTTCAAGCAATTGGTTCCAACCAGCCGGTAGCGGCGGGGGGGCTCCTTGGCGTGATCCAGTAATCTGAAACTGAAAGATTGAACTGGCATGATGGCCTCCGCTCGTTTCTTCAATCCTTCCAACCGACAATGTGGCGCCTTCGTCGATGATGTTTTCCCAAACCGTCAGGAGGCGCTCCTCTTGGCCAAAATTGCCATACTCACTTCGCAACTGTGCCGATGCCAGATACATCAACATCTCTGCCCTGGCGTTTCCGATCGCATTGTCCAAGTCGCTGGTGAACTGAGTCTGCAATTGCGCTCCTTCCGACGGGAAAGCAGGGATGGCGAATGTCAACAATATGCTCGGGTTGCCGTTTTTGACCCAAGCGAATTTTGGCTTTGAGACATCTGCTGTTACGGTCAGGAGTTCACGCTCAATGGCGCGATGCTTGACCGTTAACCGGTCCAGCGCTTCGTGGACTTGGTGTGCCTCTTCGGGTTTGAGTGAGAGAAATGTAGCTGTAAGACTGTCAACGATGTAGCGCCCGCTGGGATCAATTACGAGAGGTCGGAGATTAAGCGAATTCAGGAATTTCTTGCTCAGCCTGGCAGTGTCAGAGGAATCATCCCAACGAAACGACTCCTCTACGTCGCTTGTCGGAACCATCTCAGAGTCAGAATGCACTTCTTGGGAAGCTATCTCTTTTTGAGCGAGATTAGCCAATTCTTCCGAGAGGAGAGCGGCCCTGGTTCTGATGAGCGCCTCCAAACTTGCCCCCGCCGTATCCGCATCAGCTTTGGCCTCCTCAATCCGGACCAGTTCATTCAACATGTGGTCTCTTTCATTGGCGATGACTTTGTGTGCGTGGAACCTGATTGCCAGCCACAAAGTTGTGCCGGCAAGAGCGGCAACGGCCAGAACGCGGATGCAGTTCGGTGAAGCCATGGTGGTTACATGTCCTGATAGTACCACCGCAGCGCGAGAGAGCGGAGCACCTCTGGCACTAGATGAAGATTCTCGGGTTTGGAGTTCTCTCCAACGGTGATTCGAGTTTTTTGGATGATCAAATTTTGCCTTGTATCTCGCGATTCTGAGATTTGAAGTACCGGATAATCGAGGTTTCCTGTTCTAACGAGCACCACGAGTTGTTCACGCTGACCAAAGTTTCGAAAGAGCGTTGCCAGAGAATTCCCTGCTTGAGATAGAAATATCCGGCCTCGCTCGTCTCCCAGTGCCTCGATGATGCCTTGGTCAAGGCGCTGCTTTATTTCAGCTCCCTGCTCCGCGAGTGCCGGGAAACGGTATGCGAGCGTTTCCCCTTGTTCATCAGGAAATGCGCTTGCGAATTTGTAGCTTGGCTGAAAGCGGGCGCTGATGCCCTCCCAGTTTCTCCACGCACGAAGCTCGCGGTTGAGAACATTTTGAACTTCAGTGAATTCTTCGTGGCTCATCGCAAGAGCATCAATGATCTCGTCCTTGAGGCGTCCTTCATCGTCGAGCGTTGGGATAGTGATCTCCTTCAGCAATCCTTTTGGGACTTCAATGTAAGGCAGGTCGTCCTGCCAGCCGACAGGCTCTGGTGTGGCTGGCTTTGGTTCGGGGACAGTTATGTTCAACGCGTCGACAGGCAGCGGATGGGCAAGGTCGGCCAACATGCGCGCAATTGCCTCAAGGTCTTGAGCCAGCAGGTCACGTGTCGATATGCTTCCTTCCAAAGCGATTGTCGCTTGGGTGAGTTGCTCTTGGATCACCCGCATTTCCGCCTCGCTCTCGCGCTTGGCATTCACTTCGTAAGCGATCGGGGCCGCGCACACGAGCAGCGTCGCGACGGTGGTCTGGGTCTTGGTCAGGTTCATAAGGTGCATGGCCAGCACGCCCGCGGTGGAAGCCGAGGCGGCCGGGGCGAGGGCGGTCTGCGCGATGACTCCCGCGAGGGTGACCGGCACGGCGGCCGAGGCCTGGGTGGTCAAACCGTTGGTGAGGGCGGCTGCTGAAACTTTGAAACCGTGTCGCGCAAAGAACCGTCCCAGCGTTTCCAGGGCGCGTTCGCCGCGCTTCTGCACCGCGTCCTCACTCGCCCCCAGTGCGGTGCCGACCTCCCGCCATGACTTGCCTTCGAAATAGCGCAGGATCACCGCCAGCCGCTCGGACTCACGCAAGCTGGCCAGCGCCTCATCCAGCAAGGGCAGCAGGCCGTCCGCTTCATCCGCCCCACCGTGGCCGAGCGCGCCCACTTCGAGGGCAAGCTGATCCCGGCGCTGCCGGCGAAGTTGGGTGCGCAGGGCGCGCTTCGCCTCCCGGAGTGTCGTCTGATAAAGCCAGCCGGCGATGGTCTGGTGTCCGCCGAGACGACCGGCCTTGCGGGCCAGCGCCAGAAACACCTGCTGGCTGATCTCCTCGGCGAGCGAGCGGTCGCCCACCTGCCGCAAAGCCGTGGCGAACACGAGCCGCAGATGGCGTTGCACGAGCGCCTCGAAGGCTCGCTCGGAACGGCCGCGGTTGAATTCGTTTAGCAGGGCGTCGTCGCTCATGGGCTATTCTTTTCACCCTATGAACTGCCGCTCAACCCCGGAAACCGACAGAAAATGTTTGCCGGCCCGCCGCTTGTTTGCGGACTTAGCGCCAACTTCCAACTGCGAACACCCACAAGCTCCTCCTGCAACGAGTTTACACTTTTGACCATTGAGCAGCCTTGAGCTGGCCAGCGGTGAAGCGGGCTTTGCTGGAAAACTGTTCGGCCGCCTGCTTCGCCCCACCGGGCTTCGTCTCGAGTCTTCGACACAGTGTTTTACGCGGGCAACCTCGAAGACTGCGCATGGTAGTTTTGCCTCGCGTCCGGTCGGTCGCCGGGGCGAGCCTTTCCGCATGGCCGAGCTCGAGCCCAATCGTTTCGTTCGCTGGCAACCCGTTGCCGGGATCTCCCTGGGCGTGGCCGTGGTGCTGGCGTTCGGATTGGGTTTCGCCACCCGGCTGCATCCCTACCTCGCCTGGCTGGCGGGCGCGACGCTGGTGGGGTTTGGTCTCTTCGGTGCGGACAAGTTGCTGGCGCGGTTCAATCGCCGGCGCGTGCCGGAAAAGGCGCTGTTACTGATGGTTCTGCTCGGCGGTTTTGTGGGCGGCTGGCTGGGGTTGTTCGTGTTCCGCCACAAGTTGCGCTCCTGGCTGTTCTGGCTGGTCCTGACGGTGGCCAGCGTTATGCACGGAATCGCCCTCTGGTTCATCTGGCAACACACCGGGTTTCGTTGAACGGGCCAGGATGGCTTCAGCAAGCCGCCGCCGCCGGGCGTCCGGGCTGAGCCGCCGCAGCTCGGCAATGTCTTCATAGAAGCCCGGTAAATCCCCGGCCAGAAGCTCCAACTTCGCCTCGAACCCGGGCACCATTTGATAATACGTGTCCACCGTGTTGAGCTGCGCGTTGTTGATCGGGGCGTTGATCCATTCGTCGTGGTGCTGATAGCCGGGGTTTTGTTCCCGTAGTTCCCGATAGCGAACTCGCAAATCTGCAATGACTTCAGCTTTGCGCTCGGCCAGCAACTCAGCCCCGAAACCGACGGCGCTGGCGTAAAGTTCCTCCAGCCGGTCCCGCGTGGCGAGAATGAGCGCGATGGCCGCGTCCTCCGCCCGCCGGTTCGCCTCGTAGGCAGCGAGGGCCTGCGGATCGCCCCGGTGCTCAAACCAGCGACGCACCCCGGCGCGCGCCACGGCCGTGGCGAAGGCCTCGTTGAAGTCTGTGTCGCCGGGAATGAAGAGGCGTTGATGCGCCAGTTCGTGGAAGATCAGGTCCGCCAGTTCGTCCTCGGGCAGATGCACAAACGTGTTCAGCACGGGATCATTGAACCAGCCGAGCGTGCTGTAGGCGGTGACGCCCCCGACGAACACATCGAATCCCTCGTCGCGCAACCGGCCGGCATAGGCCAGCGCCTCCTCACGTTGGAAGTAACCCTGATACTTCAGCCGGCCGACGAGCGGATACCACCAGGACTTCGCTTCGAGCGAGAAGGCGGGCGCGGCGTAAATGTTCCAGACCACAAACGGCCGTTCGAGATCAGCGTAGCGGGTGAATTGTCCGCGTGCCGGGAGCTCCAGTTCGGTCTCCGCGAAGGCGCAGAGCTCGCGGACCAGTTGCAGTTGACGGCGCAACGGTTCCGGAGTTTCCGGTTCGGCCAGCAGGCGCTCGATGGGTTTCCGCTTCGCCATGATCTCCCATTGCCCGCTGACGGCCTGCCGATAAAAGCGCGCCGTCTGACAACCGCCGGCGAGCACCAGCAGCAGCGTGAGAGCGATCAAGCGCGGAAGCATGGGCGCAGGTATGGACCGGATCGGGTGCGCGAGGCAACGCTGAATCGGTTGCGTGAAGTTCACCGCCTGTGTGGCGCATCGTGATGATTCCAGTTGTGTCACCTGATTCGAATCACTATCCCAGAGCGCGGCGGATTCCCCGTTGGTTGCCATGAACTTGAAAATCACCCTGCCACACGCGCGGCGTTTTCAGTTGCGGGCCGTCCGACTGGATGAACCGCTTTCGTCGGTAGCGGCCGCCATCGGGCACCATGGCTTCATTCAGTTGGACCCGATCAACGTGTGCGGCCGGATGCACGATCTAATTCTCCGCAACCGAGTGACCGGCTATCGCGAAGGGGATCTGCTCCGGCATGTTTACGGGGCTTTGGGACCGGCGGATCGGCGCGCCTTCGAGCACTACCTGCCGGGGCAGGGGATCATTGTGGCCTTCCCGCTCGACGCGTGGCCGCACCTGGTTCCGCACATCAAGGAACGGGCGCGCCAGAAACAGGGCTACGCCGGTCGGCTCACCGCGACCGAGGAGAAACTTGCCACTCGTGTGCTGGCCGAGTTGGCCGCGCGCGGACCGTTGACTTCCGACGACATCGCGCACAAAGGCCGGGCGCGCTCCGGTTGGGGCAGTCAGGGTCGGGCGGTGCGGGTGGTGTTGCAAAAGCTCTTCGTGCATGGCCGCGTGTTGATCAGCAACCGCCGCCAGTTCCGCCGGGTTTACGATCTGCCGGAACGCGTGTTGCCGGCGGCGGTGCTTGCGGCCCCCATGCCGGATCAGCAGGAGCATCAACGCTGGCTGATCCGGCAGCGACTGCTCCAGCGCCGGCTCGTGACCTTGCGGCGCAACGAAGTTCCCCTGGTCGAGGACCTGGTCCAGCGCGTCGAAGTGAACGGTGGTCCGCCGCTTTACTGCCTGCGTGAAGACTGCGAACTGCTGGCGGCCGTTGCCAAAGAGGATTCCAGTGTGCGCACCCCGCGTCTGCTCGCGCCGCTGGACCCGTTGATCTACGACCGCAAAGTCACCGCGCAGTTATGGGGCTTCGGTTACACGTGGGAGGTTTACACCCCGGAAGCCAAACGCACCCGTGGCTACTACGCGTTGCCGGTGCTCGCGGGCACAGAACTGGTCGGCCATGTTGATCCAAAAGCCGACCGCGCGGCCGGGAAGCTCAAGGTCGTGGGGCGGCGCGTAAAGCGGGGTCACCCGACGAGCCCGGCGGTAGAAGCGCTGGCAGATTTTCTTGGGCTGCGGACGTGACCCAGTTACTGCCCGCGCCGGACCACGACGCCCGGTTTGTGGCCGGTGGGTCCATCGTTCTCGACGATCGGGCGGCCATTCACCAGAACCAGCCGGAATCCCGTCGCATACTGATGCGGTTGCTCGAAGGTGGCGTTGTCCTGAACCTTCGCCGGATCGAAGACCGCGAGGTCCGCCCACGCCCCCTCGCGAATCACGCCGCGGTCTTTGATGCGGAACGTGGTGGCCGGCAGCAAAGTCATCCGGCGGATCGCGTCTTCGAGGCTCAACACCGCTCCCTCGCGGACGTAGCGGCCGAGCACGCGGGCATTGTTGCCGTAGCCGCGCGGATGCGGCACGCCGTATTGCCAGGTCCGCACCGAACTGTCGGCGGCCAGCATGGTGTTCGGATGCCGCATGAAGGCCCGCAAGTCCTCCTCGTTCATCGAGTGGAAAACGCCCGCCGCGCCTCCGTTCAACTGGATTTCGAGAATGGTGTCGATTTGCGCCTCCAGCGAATCATCAGCCCGGGTGCGCAACGCGGCCTCCTTGATCGTGAGGCCGTTCAGCTTGGGGTCGTGTTCATGAGAGGCGATCACCGCATAGCTAAAGTCGCCACCGCGTTCCTCGGCACGTTCTTTCATCCGGGCGACCACGGCGGCCCGTTGTTCGGGATCAGCCATCCGCTCCTTGAATTTGCCGCCTTCACGTGCTTCCTCGGGGATCAGGCTGCTCACGCCGGTGCTCGAAGCCGTGTACGCATACACATCCTGGGTGATGTCCAGACCGGCGGCGCGGGCGTTGGCGATGGCTTGCAGAACTTCCGTCGTGCGGCCCCAGTTGTTGCGACCCCCGAGCTTGAGATGGGAAACGTGCGCCGGCAGCCGGGCCTCGCGGGCGATGGTGAACAATTCCTCCAACGAGCCGAGAATCTCGTCGCCTTCGTTGCGCATGTGACTCGCATAAATGCCGCCGAACGCGCCGGCCACGTGCGCCAGTTCCACGATCTCCTCGGTCTTGGTGAAAGTGCCCGGCAGATAGATCAAGCCGGTCGAAAGGCCCAGCGCGCCGTCCTCCATCGCCTGCCGGACGAGCGCCTTCATCCGGTTTAATTCCGCCTCCGTCGGCGGGCGCATAAACGACCCGCCCATGACGTGCGACCGCACCGAACCCTGGCCCAGCAACGTGGCGACATTGACCGCGACATTCGTTTGTTCGATCTGCTCGAACATCCGGCCGACATTCACTTCGGAAGTGCCGCAGTTTCCCAGGACCAGCGTGGTCACGCCCATGCGGGCGAAGTTCCGGGCCGACGGGAGTGTGAAGATGTTTTCCGCGTGCGTGTGAACGTCGATGAAGCCGGGCGCGACGATCAGGCCGCTGACATCGATGACCTCGGCGGCATTGGTGCCCGGCCGGCCGACGCCGAAGATCCGGCCGTCCTTGATCGCCACATCGGCAAAGCGCGCGGGGTTGCCCGTCCCGTCAATGACCCGACCACCCGTCAGCACGAGATCAAAATCCCGCGCTGAAACCGGAAGCAGCAACGCCCCAAGTAACAAAGGAACCAGCAACCATAGCCGCAAACTCATGGGCGACGATTAACGGAAGCCCCGCGGATTGGCGATGAAATGTTGCGGGCCTGGTGGCATCCGTTTTCCGCAGTTGAACCTCACGCGAAGGTCGCCAGGAACACAATGGGAGACCTCTGCAAAAGGCACCGGCGCAAGCGGAGCGCGGAGCATTGCTCCGCGAGTTCGTCGGGGTTTTCGAGCGGAGCGATGCTCCGCGCTCCGGGAATTGAGACTTTTGCAGAGATCTCAAAGGGGGTGGGAGGCATCAGTCCGGTCACACCTGCAATCTACGGTACCTCACCGGTGAAGATGAGCATCCCTGGTCCGCCGCTTCCTTGGCGCACGTGGCGTCCTTTGCGTGAGGCAATCGCTATACGGCAGGGCCCGCGGCTCACGCCGTGGCCGGGTCGTTGCGCGACCACCACCAAAAGGCCACGCCCACGGCCGCACCACCGACGTGGGCCAGCGCGCTGACGTTCGAGTAACCCTGCGTCTGCAGATACAGGAGAAATGCTTGCAGCAGCCCCCACATGACGAGGCCGCCCCACGCGGGAAAGGAGAACCAGCGGAAGTAGAGGTAATGGCGAAACAGCATGCCCAGTCGCGCGCGGGGAAACCGGCAGGCGTAAAACGCGATCACTCCCGAAATGCCGCCGCTGGCACCGACGCAGGGAATATCCGAGCGCGGATCACCCAGCGCGTGGAGGACATCGCCGACCAGCGTGGCGGTAAGCAGCAATAGAAGGAAGCGTTTCGGCCGGAGCGCATCCTCGACGTTGTCGCCGAAGATCAGGAGGAAGTAGAGATTGCCCAGGAGATGCCACCAATCGCCGTGAAGGAAGAAGGAAGTCAGCGAGGTCAGCCCCAACTGGCGGAACGGCTCGGCCGGAATGAAGCCCCA
>CAYXDZ010000067.1:0-5235 GCA_964463815.1 uncultured Verrucomicrobiota bacterium
CGTGAAGAAAGAAATGGTCGGGGCGGCGAGATTCGAACTCGCGACCTTCTGAACCCCATTCAGACGCGCTACCGGGCTACGCTACGCCCCGACACGTGCGACAGTTTCCCGTCGGACGCGGCGCGACTATAGGGGGCCGACTTTCGATTTCAACCGTTTTCAGCAAACTCCCGCGCGACGATTCTCCGAAGAAGTTTGAACCCTTTCCCCCGCTTGCCCGCTCCAGTCCCGGCAAGCATGCTCGACTGCATTCAACCAGCCGCCCGGGTGAATCACAATCCGCCGGACGATCCGCGCACGGATCACGAGCTCGTCGCCGCCCTCAACGACGGTGAGGCGGCGGCGTTTGACTCCCTGTACCATCGGCACCGCGACTGGGCGGCGGCGCTGGCCCACCGTTTCACGCGCGACCGCGACACCGCACTGGACGTGCTGCAGGAGGCGTTTCTATATCTTGCACGCAAGTTCCCCGGCTTCACGCTCACCTGCCAGTTGCGAAGCTTCCTGTATCCGGTCGTGCGAAGCCTCGCAATCTCGGCGCTGCGCAAGGCGGATCGACTGACCAGCCTGGATGCGTTGCTGGAGAACAACGCGGCGGCGGAACCAACCGCCGAACCAGCAAGCGCCTCGTCCGGCGACGAACTCGCCGGCGCCTTGAGCGGCCTGTCAGCGGAACATTGCGAAGTGCTGCGCCTGCGCTTTGTTGAAGGCTTCGATCTCCGGGAGATCGCCAATGCGCTGGAGATTCCCGTCGGCACGGTTAAGTCGCGGCTGCATCACGCCGTAAACCAGCTTCGCCACAGCCCGACCGCGAGAAAGTTTTTCAAAGAGTGAACCTTCCACCGCCGCCGTGCGCTGCAATCCATGAACATGAACAATCAGCAAACCAACCCCGAAGCTGAAGGTGGCGAGGCCGATCCACGGCTGCCCGGCGAGTTGGTCGCGGCGCTCCGGCGAGAGGAGTCGCGCTGGAAGCTGGCGGTGCCGGAGGAGCGGGACGAACAGACCCTGGCCGCTTGCAGTGCGAAATTGAGTCAGCGCTTGGCCGATTTGCGGAATCGCGGCTCATCGGCCGGCTTGTCCCAAGACGGGGCGACAGGAATGTCGCCCTTCCAGGATTCGCCGCGTCCGCAGCCGGCGACGGGCTCGCGGATCATTCCATTTCAGCGGGTGTGGGTTCGTTGGGCAGCAGCGGCGGCGGCAGTGTTCGCGTTGAGTCTGGTTCTGTTCTTTCGTCAGCGGCCTCAGCCAGCCGTTCAAGCCATCAATGTGAATCAACCGACGGTCGTTGATGCTTTGGCCCTAGCGCGCTTGGTCGAATCGGGTACGGCCAGCGACCCGCGCCTTGATCTCGATGGCGATGGTGTGGTCGGTCTTAGTGACGCAAACCTGCTGGCGCAGCGGGCTGTGCAACTCCCCGAAGGAGGTGCGTTGTGATCTTCACTTGTAGGGCGAGGCTCCGGCCGAGCCCCAATTTCATTTTTGATCATGGCTCGGCAGGAGCCTCGCCCTACCGGAACTGGATTGCGTCACTCGTGGTTTGGGCGTTCATCGTGTTGTTTTCAGCGCTGGCTCCCGCGGCCGAACCGGCTGCGGCCACCCGCTTCCAGGCCGTTCACGTCTTTCTCGACGCCAAGGACGATTCGCTCGCCGCGTATCAAATTTTTCTGCGCGCGACCAAGGGAGACGTGAAGATCGTGGGGATCGAGGGTGGGGAACCCGACGCATTCAAGCAGCCTCCGTTTTATGATCCCAAGGCGATCCAGAAGGAACGTGTGATCCTCGCGGCGTTCAGCACGCGGCCTAAGGCCGAACTCCCGACCGGCAAGGTCCGCGTCGCCACGATCCATCTGCAAGTGAGCGGTCACGCCGAGCCTGAGTTTGAAACCAAGCTCCAGGCCGCCGCCAACCATGAAGCAAAAAAGTTCACCCCGACCATCTCCCTCGAACCCGTGAAACCATGAACGAATCAACTGAGCAATCTGCGGGGCACCGGCCTCCGGCCCGGCGAGTGACATCCTATTGGCAGCGCGTGCGACAAGTGCCCGCGAGGTTTTGGACCGCGGTGGCAAGCGCAGCCCGACACCGCTTTGCGCGCGCGCACGATGATCCCCCGGAACAATTCAAGCTGATGGTGCGCTCGAAAGCGCCGTCGCCGTTGCGCTCCCGCCTTCGCTTGGCTTCGGCGCGGCAAGCTGCCGGCGCAGTTCAGGTCGCTGTTACGGCTTGCGGAAACCGATGGTCGGCGGCCGCTCTCGGCATTGGACTGTCGGCCCTGATCCTCGCTGTCGCTGGATGCCAGACCGCGTCGGATGGCACCCGCAGTCCCAAGCACTTGACCTACCTTCCCGGGCAGCCTGCGGCCGGTGGTCACGGAACGGCACTTGTCTCGGGATTGACACCAAGGTTTTCGGGAAACGCCTCGGCCCTTAGTAGATTCGTCAATGCACTCCCATCCTCCACAGACGAACTCTGGATTATCGCCCGATCCATTTCCGATTCCGGCCCAACATCCTCCGCTGCGGACGCCGAGCATCCCGGCACCGGCGCAATGATCGTCGAGCAGGCCGACGCTCCCGACAAAGTCATCCCGTTGCCGCTCCAGCACACCGACGTCAAGGCCCGCGTCTCCGCCTACATCGCCAGCGTCGAGGTCAGGCAGACGTTTCACAATCCGTTCTCCGGCAAGATCGAGGCGAAGTATGTCTTCCCTCTCCCGCAGGACGCCGCCGTGAACGAATTCGTCATGATCATCGGCGAACGCCGGATTCGCGGTATCATCCGTGAACGCGAGGAGGCGGAACAAATTTACGCCGAGGCGAAACGCCAGGGCCACGTGGCGTCGCTGCTCACGCAGGAGCGGCCGAACATCTTCACGCAATCGGTGGCGAACATCAAGCCCGGCAAGACCATCGACGTCGCGATCACCTACTTTAACACGCTCGCCTATCGCGACGGCTGGCATGAGTTCGTGTTCCCGATGGTCGTCGGCCCGCGCTTCAATCCGCCGGGCTTCACCAACAGCGTGGCCGCCCTGCCGCGCCAGCAGCGTGATCAACAGCGAGCTGCCGGCAGCCTGCCGGCAGACCAGCCAACATCCGTCAACTACCTCAAACCCAACGAGCGCTCCGGTCACGACATCGCGCTGTCGATCGACATCGACGCCGGTGTGGCCATCGAACAATACGAGAGCAAGTCCCACGTCATCGAGTCCAGGCAGGACGCACCGGACAAATTGCGCGTGGAGTTGGGCCGGCTCGACCGCATCCCGAACAAGGACTTCGTGCTGCGCTACCGCGTGGCGGGTGACCGCCTGAAGTCGAACCTGCTCACGCATCGCGATGAGCGCGGTGGCTTCTTCACGCTGATGGTTTATCCACCGGCGGAGTTGAAGCAACTTCGTCAACACCCGCTCGAACTGGTGTTCGTGCTTGATTGTTCGGGCAGCATGAACGGCGAACCCATCGCGCAAGCGAAGGCCGCGATCCGCCGCGCCCTGAAACAGATGCGCCCCGAGGATTCCTTCCAGCTCATCCGCTTCTCGAGTGACTCCTCGCAGCTCGGCAAACGTCCCTTGCCCGCCACGCCCGCGAACGTCGCACGCGGGCTCGCCTATCTCGATTCATTGGATGGCGAGGGCGGCACGATGATGATCGAAGGCATCAAGGCGGCGCTCGATTTCCCGCACGATCCCGGGCGGCTGCGTTTCGTCGTGTTCCTCACCGACGGCTACATCGGCAACGAACTGGAAATCTTCTCGGAGGTTCACCGCCGGCTCGGCGACGCGCGCATCTTCAGCTTCGGGGTCGGCTCGTCCCCGAACGGTTACCTGCTTGATGGTCTCGCGCGGATCGGCAAGGGTGCCGTCGCGTATCTCGGTCTTCAAGATGACGCAGCGCGCGTGATGGACGACTTCATGACCCGCGTCCGGCATCCGGCGCTGATGGATGTGCGGATCGACTGGGGCGTGCTCCGGGTGAAGGATGTTTACCCCACGCGCCTGCCGGACTTGTTCGTCGGCCAGCCTCTGCTGGTGACCGGCCGCTTCGAAGGTGACGCGGTCACGATGGTCAAGCTGGTTGGGAAGGCGGGCGTTGAACCGGTCGAAATCAAACTGGACGTGAATCCTGCCGCTGCGAGCGCGCAGCATCCCGGCATCGCGAGTGTCTGGGCGCGGAAGAAGATCATGGAGTTGTCCGACCGCCAGGCATTGGGCGAAGACCCGACGTTGCCCACGCAGATCAAACAGGTGGCGATGGATTTCAGTTTGATGAGCGCCTACACAGCGTTCGTGGCGGTGGATTCACTAAGCCGGACCGGAGCCGATCCGGCAACCACGGTGCCGCAAGCCGTGCCCGTCCCCGAGGGCGTGAAGTATGACACGACGGTTGGGAATGGAGGGGCGGACCGCTGATTGTGGGGCTTAAGTTTCCGCCAGGTTTTGGACTGCGGTGGTACTCCGCCGCTTTTGGAGGGCGAACGCTTTGAAACGAGACCAGTTGGCTTGACCATACGGACGTTCCTCAGAGCAGAGCAACAGCACACGCAGTCCAAGACGCCGGCGTGAAGATCAAAACAGCGAAGTGGGTCGCGATTTATTGAACCTTATCCTGCCTGCCCGCGCTACATCTTCAGTATGAAAGCCATTTCCCTGCTCACCTTCACCTTCACCTTCACCGCGCTGCTGCTGGTCGGCTGTCAATCCGGCCAGCGCTCCATCTCGGACTCCGGTTACCGGCCGGAGACTGGTTATCGTTCGCCCCGCTCGCAGCCGGTGGACAACGACCGCTTCGCCTACCGTGGCGAACTCAGTGAGTTCGATCTGCTCGGCGTGAATCGCAACCAGCTCGTCACCGAGGAACAGATCGGCAACGCGCTCGACACCGCGCAACGAGTCAGGCTGGCGAGCGACGAAACGATCCTATTGATCCAGTCGGGCGCCACGTTTCCCGACGGCGAGATGGTCAAGGCGATGGAGCGGCATTTCCGCGTCGTGCCGTTCTCGGGCGTGCCGCCGGAAGGGATGCGTGACGCTGCGGGTGAACGGGATCAACCGGCGTACGCCCGGACGTTCCGGCTCGCCGCGGCCCGGGCTGGGGCCAGCCACATCGTGTGTTACTGGGGCGTGCTCGAATCGCTGCGCTCGGACATGAACACCAAGGCCATCTCCTGGGTGCCGATCGCGGGTTGGGTGCTGCCGGACGAAAATCAGGCCATGCGCCTGCGCTTGAAGCT
>CAYXDZ010000067.1:5245-12158 GCA_964463815.1 uncultured Verrucomicrobiota bacterium
ACGGTGGTCAGCCCGGAGTCGTTAGTGGACAAGAACAGCCGCAGCAACCGTTTTAACCGCGATCGTGCTGACCAGAAGCAGGTGCAGGAATTAAAAGAACTGGCCTATGCGAAGGGCGTGGAAGAACTCGTGGGTTCCGTGGTGAAATAATTGAATCCTCGGCTTACGGCACCCGGATCTTGAGATTCCGGAACCAGCACGCGTCCTGATGATCGGTGAGCATGATGTGGCCCTCGATCTTTTCGCCGAAGCCGGCCGCGTTCCTGAACTTGCTGGTCGCGATGCCGGCCTTCACCTCGTCCGAGCCGAGCGTGTATTCGAGCACCTTCGCCCCGTTCAACCAGTGCTCGACCCGGTCGCCCTGGATAATAATGCGTGAGTGGTTCCATTCACCGGGCTGCTTGAGCGGCTTGTCGGCGGCGGGCGGCAAAACTTCGTAGAACGAGGCGGTCTGGCGCTTCGGCCCCAGCTTGCCGTCGGGATGACCCGCGTCATCGATCAACTGATACTCGTGACCGGGCGCGCCACGGCGTTCCTCGGTGACGAGATACTTGATGCCGTTGTTGCCACCGGCCTCGATGCGCCATTCCCAGCTCAACTCGAAGTCCCCGAATTTCTGCTCGGTGATGATGTCGCCGCCGCGCACGCCTTTGAGTTTCTTGAGCAGGCCGTCCTCGACCTTCCAGCCGTCACCAGGTTTGGCCTGACTGCCGTAAGCGCGCCAGCCCGCAAGCGACTGACCGTCGAAAAGCAGCTTCCAGCCGGCGGCTTTCTCGGCTTCGGTCAACGTGTTCGGCCCGGCGGCCTGGGAAACAATCGTCGTCAACGTGAATGCGCCGATCAACAGCGCGGTGAAAGGAATCGTCTTCTTCATGGTGAATGCTTTCGAGTGAATCCGAGTTCTCTTGCTTCGTTCAGTTTGAGCCTCGTCACCTCGGCTCCTACCATCGGCCTTACAGACGGCGCACGCGGATCATCCGATACCAGACTTCTTCGCCGTGGTGTTGGAAGACGAGGTATCCGTGGTCCAGCTTCATGAACTGCGGCAGCGGCGCGAACTTGCTCTGCGCGATCAGCGACCGCACCTCCGGCGAATCCCACCGGTATTCCACGACCTTGTGGCCGTTCAACCAGTGCTCGACCCGGCCTTTGTCCACGACGATGCGGGCCTGATTGAACTGGCCGACGGGCAGCGTGGTTTTCTCCGGGCCGGGTGCGATCAAGGCGTAGAGCGCGCCGGCCGAGGTCTTCGGGTTCTTCCCGTCCGCATGGTTGGCGTCATCAAGCACCTGGTACTCGGGGCCGGTGTTCCAGGCTTCAGCCCCGGTCTCGGCGACATGGTACATCACCCCGCCATTGCCGCCTTTGGTCACCGCCCATTCAAACTCCAGTTCAAAATCCGAATACATCTGCCGGGTCATGATGTCCGAGCCGCCGCCACCGTGGCCGGCCACGGTCTTCAAGGCGGTGCCGTCCAGCGCCCAGCCGTTGGGGAAACCGGTCTGCTTGAAGCCGCGAAAGTTCTGCTGCGCCTGCTCGATGGAACGCCCGTCAAACAACACTTCCCATTTCGTGGCGGTGGGCGAATAGCTCTGGCAGCCCGTGAGCACAAGTCCGGTCAGCGCGGCACTCATAATAAATCCATGGTTCAACTTCATAAACTGGAGGTCGGAATTGTAAGCCAGCCGCCCGCCGGGGTCATGTCTTATTTGTCTTTCTTCACCCACGTGCGGCCGGTTACATCTTGCCCATGTCCGATCCGTTGAAAATCGGTTTCCTGGGTGCCGGCAAAATGGCCACCGCCCTCGCCCGTGGTTTCGTGAACCAGCAGCTCCTCGCGGCTGGACAATTGATCGCCAGCGATCCGTTCGCCGGCGCGCGCGAGGCGTTCACCGCCGAAACCGGCGGCCGGGCGGGCGACCAAAACGCCGAGGTCGTCGCGCAATCAAACGTGATCTTCCTCGCGGTGAAGCCCCACCAGGTCACCGACGCGCTGGCATCCATTCGCGCCGACTGGCGGCCGGAATGTCTCCTGATCTCGATCGCCGCCGGCGTGACCTTGCGGCAGTTGGAAGCCGGCCTGGGCGAACGAGCTCGCGTCGTGCGCGTCATGCCAAACACCCCGGCGCTGGTCGGCGAATCGGCGTCGGCCTACGCGCTTGGCTCCCACGCGCAACCCGCCGATGCCGAACTCGTCCAGCGACTGCTCTCCGCCGTCGGCCTGGCGTGCGAAGTGAAGGAAGCCTTGCTGGATGCCGTGACGGGTCTCAGCGGCAGCGGCCCGGCGTACGTTTATCAATTCATCGAGGCGCTTAGTGACGGTGGTGTCGCCGCCGGCCTGCCCCGCGAGCTGGCCACCCGCCTCGCCGCGCAAACGCTTCTGGGTGCCGCGAAGATGGTTTTGGAAACGGGCCAGCATCCCGGCGCGCTCAAGGACATGGTCACGAGCCCCGGCGGCACGACCATCGAAGGCGTGCATGAACTCGAGAAAGGCGGCTTGCGCGGCGCGGTCATGAACGCCGTGCGCGCGGCTTCGGCGAAATCGAAGTCAATGGCCGGCGGTTGAAGGTCGGATGGATGGCTGGGCTTCGGCGACCCGTTTCGCCCGCCGCGTTAGTTTGCATTCGGGAAACGCTGAAGGATGCAGCTCAACCACGAATGAACGCCCATGAAATCAGATCATCCGGCCGAAACCATTCGTGGTTCGTGTCCATTCGTGGTTAAACCATCGTTCTATTGGGACTTTCCGCCATGCGCCGCTCCTTCATCCACCTGTTGAATCTCGCCCTGCTCGTCATCGTGCTGATCGGCCTGCCGGCGGTGGCCAGCGCCCGGCTCGGCGGACTGGGTGTAAGTTCCATTGGCACCCGACACCTGCTGGTGTTCTGGGGCACGGCGGCGGCGACCGTGCTGAATCTGGTCCTGTTGTTCACCCTGGCCAAGAGCTCGCCCGACCGAAAGCGTTGCCTCGAATGGATGTTCTCGTTTCTCGCGTTGCTGGGCGCGGAGTGGCTCTACTTCAACGGCCACCTGCAATTCGGCTGGCTGAAGGACTGGTTGCTGAAGCTCAAACAGTAATTCGGCCACGTTTGGAGCACATCGCCCTACCCAGCCCCCAAGGCGCGGCTGTTGCGGCGGGAACTTCCCGGAAAAATTGTAATGCACAGCCCCCGTCGCCTCGCGCATTATGCCGCCGCAAATCACGGACATGGCCATGAACTTTCCTCCCCCCACCGAACGGCAGGCGCGCATTCTCTGGATGTCCGTCACCTCGCTCGCGGTCGGCATCATGATCGCCCTGGCCGGGGCGATTCTCTTTGGCTTCGGCTGGGTCGTGCAGCAGTTGTCGGCGGTGCTGCTGCCGCTGGCCGTCGCCGGCATCCTGGCCTTCCTCCTCGATCCGGTCGTGGACTTCTTTCAGCGCCGCAAGATGTCGCGCATCGGCGCGATCATCATGGTTTTCCTCCTGGTGGTGGGAGCCATTCTCATCCTGCTGGCCACCATCATTCCGCAGATCGTCATCGAGATCACGGACCTGGCGAAGAATGTGCCGGGCTACTGGGACAAGGTCGTGGAACGCGTGAAGGATTTGATGGAACGAGTCTCGCAGAATGAGGCGTGGCAGACGCGCATCGACCAGGCCACGGCGGAACTGGAAACCCGCGCGGCCGAAATCGGCGCCCTCGTGGCCAGCAAGCTGCCGGAAATCACCGCCTGGACTTTCGAGCACATCGGCCGCGCCGCCTCGTGGATCGGCCTGATCGTCGGCTTCGCGTTGGTGCCGGTTTACCTCTTCTATTTCCTGCTGGAAAAACAGGGCATCACCGGCAAGTGGACGGATTACCTCCCCGTTCAGGAATCGACCGTGAAGAAGGAGATGGTGTTCTTCATCGACTCCGTGAACGACGCGTTGATCGTCTTCTTCCGCGGCCAGGTGCTCGTCGCCATGTGCGTCGGCGCGTTGACCGCCATCGGCTTCACGCTCATCGGGCTGAACTACGGCCTGCTGCTCGGCGTGATGACCGGCATCCTCGGCATCATCCCGTATCTCGGCGTGATGATGAGCTTCATCCCGGCGGTGATCATCGGCATCGTGCAATTTGGCGACTGGCGGATCGCGCTGGTGGTGGGGGTGTTCGTGGCCGTGCAATTCCTCGAGGGCATGGTGATCTCGCCGAAGATCATCGGCGACCGCGTGGGCATGCACCCGTTGACGATCATCATCGCGGTGATCACCGGCACGACGCTGCTGGGCGGGATCGTCGGCGGCATTCTGGCCATCCCGATCACCGCCGTGCTGCGCGCGCTGATGTTCCGCTACGTCTGGGTGAAGCGGGAAGGGGCGGGAGCGAATGCCGGCAGCTAAGTTGATGCCTCTTTGTGAGCCTTTCGCTTTCTGATACATCCGTTACCTTTGCTTGAGCTACATGACACCTGAAGAACTAAAGCAGTTGATCAACAGCGGCGAGGCGGATCGCGTGGAGCTGACCCGTGCCGCCCAGGACACCGAGAAGTTTCGTGAGGCAATCTGCTCGTTCTCCAACGACATGGCGGGCCGGGGACTCCCCGGCTACCTGGTCATAGGGATTGATGAAAAAGAATCGACGTACCGACTTCCGGTGACGACCGAGATGTTGGAGCGCTTGGTGGCGCTCCGTTCTGACGGTGCCATCATGCCGCTACCGGTGATGAACGTGAGCCGGGCACCCCATCCCGATGGTGGCGGTGAAGTCATCGTTGTGGAGGTGCGTCCGCACGATCTGCCGCCCGTGCGTTACCGGGGACGCACCCACATCCGCATCGGGCCGCGCAAGGACGTGGCCAGCGAATCCGAGGAGCGCGTTTTGATCGAGCGCCGGACGGCGCATTTTCGGACATTTGACGCCACCCCTTGTCCTGAGGGCAGCTTGGAACGGCTGGACCTCGAAACATTCCGCCAAACTTACCGCCCGCAGGCCATTGCTGCCGACATCATCGCGGAGAATCATCGCGATGTACCTGAGCAACTCGCGGCGTTGCGTTTTTACAATCTCAGGCGTGGTTGTCCAACCAACGCGGGAATGCTGGTCTTCGCCTTCGACCCGCTTGACTTGTTTCCCGGGGCCAAGGTGCAATTCGTTCAGTATGACGGGTCAGGCTTGGAGGATGAGGTGTTGGCGGAAAAGACTTTCACCGGCAATCTCGTCACGCTTCTCGCGGAGCTCGACAGTTTTCTCAAGGGTCGCTTCACGCAAAAGCCGGTGGCGGTCTCGAACCTGCGCGAGCAATCGGTCTTCAATTATCCGCCGGAAGCCGTACGAGAGTTGCTGATGAACGCGGTGCTGCATCGCGACTACCAGTCCACCGGACCGACGCGATTCTACCAGTTCAGCGACCGCCTTGAGATTCAGAATCCGGGAGGGCTCTATGGCGAGGCATCGCCGGAGAACTTTCCAAGTGTGAATACCTATCGGAATCCCATCATCGCCGAGGCCATGCATGTGTTGGGCTATGTGAACCGGTTCGGGCGGGGCATTGCGCGGGCCAGGCGGGCGTTGGCGGACAACGGCAGCCCGGAACCGCGTTTTGACTATCAAACCAGCCACTTCCTCGCCATCATCCCGAAGCATCCAATGCGATGAAGACCCTCGCGTTTTTCAACAACAAGGGCGGCGTGGGCAAGACCACCCTGCTGTACCATCTGGCCTGGATGTTTGCGGACATGGGCAAGCGCGTGTTGGTGGCAGACTTCGACCCGCAGGCCAATCTCACTTCGATGTTTCTGGCGGAGCCGGAACTCGAGAAGCTATGGGATCCCGACGACACACAGGAGCAGAGCGTCATGGCACCACTCAGCCCGATCATTCGCGGCCTTGGCGACATTGGCCCTACCCCTGTCCAGCGCATTGAGGCGAATATTCGCCTGATTCCCGGCGACCTGAATCTCTCAAACTTTGAGTCGAATTTGTCAGAGGCGTGGGCCAAGTGCCTAGACCGGCAGGAGCCCGCATTCAGGACTACAAGTTCGCTCTATCGAATCATTCGGCAGGGAGCAGACAGATTTGACGCTGACTTGGTCCTAATCGATGTCGGACCGAACTTCGGCGCAATTAACCGTGCGGCTCTGCTATCGGCTGATGCCGTAGTCATTCCGGTAGCCCCGGACCTGTTCTCAATTCAAGGGCTGCGCAACTTGGGCCCCACCCTTTCCAACTGGCGGCACGACTGGAAGACCAGACTGGCTCAGAATCCTGCGCCCGATCTCCCGCTTCCAGCCGCCGCGATGAAGCCACTTGGCTATGTGGTACTTCAATTCGGAATCCGCGACAGTCGACCTGTCCACGCCTACGACAAGTGGGCGCGAAGGATTCCCGCAACGTTCAGGGAAAAGGTGCTCGGGCTCGATCCCGATGGTGCCGACACGACGGTAAACGATCCGAACTGTCTCGGTCTGTTGAAGCATTACCGGAGTCTCATGCCGATGGCGATGGAGGCGCGAAAACCCATCTTCAAGCTCAAGCCATCCGACGGCGCGATCGGCGCGCATACCTACAGCGTGAAGGATTGCGGTGATGACTTCAGAGTTCTTGCCGACAATGTCCTCAATGCACTCGCACTGACGGAACCCGCTGCGATTGAAAGGTAATCAGCTTCGCGCTGATAGGCCGAAGCCAAAGTTGCCGATTTCCCTCCGGATTAGAAGGGAATCTGGATCCTGCGAGCGGTATTTATAAGGAGCAGGGTACTGGATCAGCTCGCTCCCGAGCGCCGGCTGCCGTGCAACATCTTTCGGCACAAGTGGATCGGTCCCGGCGATCATTTGCCAATAGCCGGCAATCTCCCCCAAGCTACCGGCGAACCTGCCGATGACTCGTGACGGTTACCGGGGTTGGTACGGAACCGACCGGCGGAAAAATTCCGCGTCCAACGCCGC
>CAYXDZ010000068.1:0-12107 GCA_964463815.1 uncultured Verrucomicrobiota bacterium
TTGCCAGCCAGCCTTTTCCTCGAAAACAGGACGCCCACGGAATTTTCAGACAGGCACTCAGCCGCGTTTGATTATGCGCGGGTCTGGCAAGCATAAGCCCGTGGAATTACTTCGCGCAAAATGATGTTTGAGCTTGAGGAACAACGCGAGTTGGACGATAAGTTTCACCAGTTGGTGCGAGGCCAATGAGCAATGCTGGGAGCCTCGCCAGATCTTTGGAAAATCAGGATCAGCCAAGCAAATTTTCCCTGCCTGGTACGTGTATCGAAACCATGTCCTTGAACCGTAAGCTCGTAAAAATGGAGCCTCTATTTCGGTAGTGGCCGACAGGCCTTCGCTGGAAGTCGAAAGTCATCGATCGGGCTCCACCTGTTCATCTGAACGTTCAAAGGAACTGTTCCCCACGGCCGAGGCGGGGTTTTTTCTGTACCCGTCCAAAATTCTCCGGCCCGTCAACGCGCCGGATTTCGAATCACCTCCCGCTCAATTTTTCGCTGCGAACTCGGTGAAGTTTTTGAGCAACTGCAAGCCCACGCCCTGGCTTTTCTCCGGATGGAACTGTGTCGCGAAAACATTGTCCTGCCAGACCGAGGAACTGAAATCGTCCCCGTAATCCGTGCGCGAGGCAACAATGGAGTCATCCGCCGGCCGAGGGAAAAAGCTGTGGACGAAATAGAAATGGCTGCCGTCCGCGATCCCCTTGAACAGCGGGCAATCAGACCGGGTGATCCGCACCTGGTTCCAACCGATCTGCGGAATCTTCAGGCCGTGGGCCGCGTTGAAACGCACGACCCGGCCCTGGAACAATCCCAACCCCGCCGCGCAACTGTGGTATTCTTCGCTGCCCTCGAACAACGCCTGGTAGCCGACGCAGATGCCGAGGAACGGCCTTCCGCGCTGGATGAAATCCTTCGTCGCGGCCAGCAACTCCTGCTTGCGCAGGGCGTTGATGCAGTCGTCGAACGCGCCGACACCCGGCAGCACAATGGCGTGGGCCTCCTTCATCGTGGCGGGGTCACGGACCACCTGCACGTCCGCGCCCACCGCCAGCAGGGCTTTGTGGACGCTGCGCAGATTGCCGGAATCGTAGTCGATCAATGCGATCACCGCGAAACTCTGGGCAACGGCTGACGCGCGGTCAATCTGTGAAACCATCCGCGCGTTCATCAATGACCGGCAAATTGTAATTCACGTTTGCGCCGCGCAAGCCGACTCTACGCCCGTGCATGAGCTGAACACTCCCCTGCTCTGGCTGCCGCTGCTGGCCGGCGCGTTGGGCTTGCTTTGCCTCTGGGGCGCGGCCCGCATGGCCCGGCTCCGCCATCTGATCGATGGTCTGCCCACCTGCAAGACCACCGGCGTGTTCATCGGGTTGGTGGAAGTCAACGGAACCGTGGAAGCCGAGCAACCGCTGACCAGTCATCTCGCGGCCGTCTCCTGTGTGCATTACGACTGGAAGGTGGAGGAGCACTGGTCGCGCACGGTCACCGAAAGCTACACCGACAGCAACGGCAAGCGCCAGACCCGCACCCGCCGGGAGAGCGGCTGGAAAACCGTGGATTCGGGAGGAGAGACGATCCCGTTCTACCTGCGCGACGATCACGGCGTGCTGCTGGTGCGGCCTGAGGGCGCACGCCTTGAACCGGTGGAAGTATTTCAAACAACCTGCGGCCGGGGCGATCCGCTTTACTACGGCAAAGGTCCACCCGGCGCGGTATCCGATTCCGATCATCGGCGGCGTTTCTCCGAAGTGGCGCTGCCGCTGCACACGGAGGTTTACGTTTTGGGCAAAGCCCGCGAGCGCGCGGACATCGTCGCGGCGGAGATTGCGGCCGATCCCGCCGCCCCGCTGTTCCTGATTTCAACCCGGCGCGAGGAACACATCAGCCGGGGCTATCGTTGGAAGTTCTGGCTGCTCACGCTCCTCGGCCTGCTCATCACCGCGGCCGCTCCCGGATTCATCTTGCAGGAGGCGACGGCCTTTCGCGGGCTCCCGCCGTGGCTGCCATTCGTGGGTGCTGCGTTCGCTTATTTGCTGGCCGCAGTGTTGATGTGGATCTGGACGACCTACAACAATCTGGTCGATCTGCGGAACCGCGTGGCGAGCGCGTGGTCGCAAGTTGATGTCCAATTGCGTCGGCGGTTTGATTTGATCCCGCGCCTGGAGCAGGTGGTGAAGGGCCTGCGGGGGCACGAACGCGAAGTGCAGGGCGAGCTGGCGGAGCTGCGCTCCCAACTTGCCGCCACGCCCCCGGATGAATCCGGTCCGGATTACCAGGCCTTGGGCGGCGGCCTGCGTGCATTGGCAGAAAGCTATCCCGAGCTGACGGCGAACGGTGCTTTCCTTGAACTCCAGACCCAGCTCAGTGACACCGAGCAACGCATTGCCCTGGCACGCGGTTACTACAACGAAATTGCGACGCACTACAACACACGCCTCGAGGTCTTTCCCGAACACTTTCTGGCCCGTTGCTTTGGGATGAAGTCGCGACAACTGATGGCCGCGAATGATTTCGAGCGGGCACCCGTGGCGGTGAAACTGGCGGATTGACTCAAGCGCGACCGGAGACCACTTCAACCGCCGGCGACGATGCGAACGATCTCCAGGCGATCACCGGGGCGGAGCTCGCGGTCGGAAAAAGTGGATGGCGACACGGCCTCGCCATTGTGCTCAACGACGACGCTGCGCGGCAGCAGCCCCTGCGCGAGGAGAAACTGTTCGAGCGAGCACGGCAGCTCGGCGGCGGTTTCCTCACCGTTGGCGATGATGGAGGCTTGGGGCATGGCGGCCAAAAGTGAGCGAAGGAATCACGCGAGCAGCGCGGCGTCCCAATCTTTCCACACCGGTTCGCAGCCGAGGCGTTCGATCAATTCGGCGATCTCCGCCGGCGAGCGTTCGTCGGCGATTTCAAACTGGCCGGTGGCGTTGGTAGCGCGGCCTTCAATGGGTGCCCATTCGCTGGCGCCGGCGGTGAGTTCCTTGATCCGGCCGCGCTCGGTGTGGTGGAGCTTGTCCTTGCCGGCACCGGTGTAGCCGCCGGGCTCGGTGTGGCTGCCGGCGCTGATCAAGGTGATGCCGAGCGGGATCAACCCGTCGCGCAGCTTCGCGGGCTCGCGGGTGGAAAGCACAAGCCCCACATCCGGCAACAACAACCGAAAGGCACACACGAGTTGCACCAGTTCGCGGTCGCTCATGTGGGTGAGCGGCTCAAACTCGCCGGCGCAAGGACGCAGGCGCGGCAGGGAAATGGTGAGCTGCGCTTTCCAGCAGTGACGGAGCAGGTATTGCGCGTGCGCGGCGACGCAGAGGGCCTCGCGCCGCCAGTCGGCGAGTCCGTAGAGCGCGCCGATGCCCAGCCGGCGAAAGCCCGCGGCGTGGGCGCGTTCCGGCGTTTCGAGCCGCCAGTCGAAGCGGCGCTTCGGGCCGGCCGTGTGCATCTGTTCATAGATCTCGCGATCGTAAGTTTCCTGATACACAACGAGGCCGTCGGCACCGGCGACGACCATCGCCTGGTAATCGTCGGTTTCCATGGGGCCGACTTCCAGGGAGATGCTGGGAAACTCGGCGTGCAGCGCGCGGACGCACTCGGCGAGGTAGCCGTTGGAGACAAACCGGGGATGCTCGCCCGCGACGAGGAGGAGGTTGCGAAAGCCCTGGTCCTTCAGCGCGCGGGCTTCGGCAAGCACTTCTTCAATCGCGAGCGTGACGCGGAGGATCGGGTTGTCGCGGCTGAATCCGCAATACTGGCAATTGTTGATGCACTCGTTGGAAAGGTAGAGCGGCGCGAAGAGGCGGATGACCTTGCCAAAGCGCCGTCGGGTGAGGGCCTGCGAGCGCTGGCAGAGCGTCTCCAGCAACCCGCCCGCCGCCGGGGAAATCAAGTGGGCGAAGTCGGCGAGTGTCGGGCGGAGCTGGTTCAGGGCACGCCGGGCCTGTTCGACCGTGGTGTCGAGCGAGCGCTGCTCAAGCGCGGCGAGCGGCAGGGAATTGAAGGCATCAACGAACGTCACGCGGCGAACGTAACAAACCCCGGCCGCCCGGCAAGCGCGGGACCAAACTTAACGGTCGCGCTCAAAATCCAGCGTGCGGCGGACGCTGAGGAACTCCGCCTCCATTTGCGTGAGGAGTTCCGCGGCGCGGTGCAGGGAGCCGTTGCGAACCCCTTCCTCGAGTTCGGCAGCCAGTGCGGCCAACCGCAGCGCGCCAATGCCGCCGGCGCTGCCCCGCAGACTGTGGGCGGCGAATTCGAGCGCCGCCACCTCGTGATTGATGGTGGCGGCCTGGATTTCCTGAAGCCGGCTTTGCGCGGTCTCGATGAATTCGTCGATCAGCGGCGGCAATGGATCGGGCTGGCCGGGCAGTCGCAACAGGCGCAAAGTTTCCATCACTTGCGGGTCAAGCACCCCTGTGGGAGCGCGCTTGTCCCCCCGGCTGGCGGCGAGGTTGACGAACTCGACGGCCCGGCGCAGCACGCTGTGCAGTTCATCCAGCCGGACGGGCTTGCTGAGGTAGTCATCCATGCCGGCCTCGATGCAGCGCTCGCGGGCGCCGGGGACCGCATCCGCTGTCATGGCGATGATGTAGGCCCGCCGGCCGCTCTGGCTGCTCGTTTCGCGGCGGCGTAATTCACGGGTGGCCTGAAGGCCGTCCAGCTCCGGAAGCTGGCAGTCCATGAAGATGATGTCACACGGTGCGAGCTCAACCGCACGCAACAGCTTCCGGCCGGTATCCACGATCTCCGAATTGTGACCAAAGCGGGCGAGCAGGCCCTTGGCGACCTTCTGATTGATGGGATTATCTTCCGCGATAATGATCCGCAGCGGCGTGGCCGAGGGCAGTTGGCCCAACCCTTCGAACACCTCCATCGGGGAGGCTGCCGTCCGGGCCGGGGCCGGTTGCGGAGCGGAATTATCCGACATCGCGGCCACCAGGTAATCCCCAAGTCGCGAGTGCTTGAGCGGCTTGGTCAGACAGGCCCCGACCTTGGTCGCGTGCAGCAGACTGGTTTCGAGCTGCTGCGTCATGGTCGTCAGCAGCAGGATGCGCGTGTCGGCAATCAGGCCGTCCACCTTGATGGCCCGGGCCAGCGTAAGGCCGTCGAGGCCGGGCGTGTCCATGTCGAGCATGGCGATGCTGAAGGGCTGGCCCGCGCGGGCGGCCTCGCGCAACGCCGCCAAGGCTTCCTGGCCGCGCGTGGTCGGCAAGCACTGAACGTCGAGCTGTTCCAGGGCGGCCTGCAAGTTGCGCGCATTGGTGGCGTTGGCTTCGAGCAGCAGCACGCGCAGGCCGCGCAATTTATCCAGCGCTGGCCCGGGGGCCGCAACCGGCTCCGGCGGCGCTGGTTCAAAGGGAATCCGAAACCAAAACCGCGAGCCTTCACCGGGCTTTGACGCGACGCCGATGGCGCCGCGCATCACTTCGATCAACTGCCGGCAGATGGCCAGCCCCAGGCCCGTGCCGCCAAACCGGCGCGCGGTGGAGCTGTCCACCTGTTGAAACATCTGAAACAGCCGGGGCAGCGCCGCCTCGGGGATGCCGATGCCGGTGTCCACCACTTCAAACTTGAGCGCGGGCCGCCCGTCGTCGCCCGGTTCCTGGGAAACCGCGAGGGATACTTCGCCCTGATCGGTGAACTTGATGGCGTTGGTGATCAGGTTGGTGAGCACCTGCTTGAGCCGGGCGGCATCCCCCAGCAAACGGGTGGACACCCCGGGCTGGATCAGGTAGGTAAGCTCGAGGCCCTTGGTATGGGCGCGTTCCGCGAGGAGGTCGAGGGTGGTTTCGATGGTGGCCGCCAGATCGAACGGCGTGTGCTCCACGATCAACTTGCCGGCCTCCAGCTTTGAAAAGTCCAGTATGTCGTTGATCAGGTGCAGCAAGCTGTCCGCGCTCAAGCGGATGGTGTCCGTGAAGTTGCGCTGCAACGAACCGAGCTTGGTGTCGCGCAACAACTGCGTCATGCCGATGATGCCGTTCAAGGGCGTCCGGATTTCGTGACTGATGTTCGCCAGGAATTCCGACTTCATCCGGGCGGATTCGACGGCGGCGTCGCGGGCGGTGGCCAGGGCCTGTTCCACGTCGCGCACTTCGTCCGTTCGCTGGAGGAAGACCAGCATGCCCTCGCCGTTCCAATGAGGTGCCGGCAGCAGGTGGGCCTGGACGTCGCGGGCGGGTTGGTCGGAAGCCATCCGGAATTTCGCGGCGAGGTGGGTCAGTGAGCCGGCCCGGGCTAGTTGTTTGCGGAGCGCCTCGGTACTGTGCTCGTCCGTCCAAAGTTCCAGAAACCGCGGCCTGCCCTGATCGGCCGGGCCGGGGGCCGTGCCGGCCAGGATGCGGCACCGTTCATTACACGCAAGAACCGCCCCGTCCGAGAGGCGGACCAGACAGGCGGCGGTGGGGCAGCCGTCCAACATGCGCTGCCATTCCTGGCAGACGCCATCCTCGCTGCTGAGTGTTGGTGGTTTTCCCTTCATCGAACCCCATCTGAACAACCGCTGCCCGGCATCACGGACGACACCAAGCCCGCCGATGCACCGATGAGTAAGGGAGGCCCGCAAGCCGTTCAGGTTGCAGGGATGATTTAGATGTTGGCCGGGCTTGGAAAGCTTTTTTGAAGTGGATTTCCCCGTGGGCACGAGATGGTTGCAGAAAATTTACCAATGCGGGAGTTGCTTTGCTGACGGCAATACTGTTACAAATCCCCACACCTGAGCAAAGCCGTCGTCAAGGTGCTGGTGCGCCCGCCGACCCGCCCGAGAAAGTAATGAAAGTATCGCATACCGATGAAACCGTGGCGGTTTCCGATTTGAAGGAGCTTGATGCTTCGAACTCGGTTCAATTCCGGGATCAAGTCCGCGCCTCCATGAGAGCCTCGCAACGCTTCATCGAAATCGACCTGTCGAGCACCACGTTTCTCGACAGTAACGGGTTGGGCGCGTTGATCGCCCTGCACAAGACGACCTGCACCCGCAACGGACTCGTCCGCCTGGTCAACCCGACACCGCCCATCCAGCAAATCCTCGAACTCACCCGCATGCATCGCATTTTTGAGGTGGTGAAGCGTTAGACCGCCGGTGCATGGTCCCCTCCCCGCTTCAAACCAACCACGGACAGTCGCTGGACGTGGCGTTTCGTTGTGACTACGGCGAAGTCCGGCTCGCCCTGGAGGCCGTCACCACGTTTCTCCGCCAGCAACGGTTGACCGATGAGGAGATCATGGGCTGCGAACTCGCCCTGGCCGAGGGTTGCAATAACGCGGTGCGCTACGCCGGCGAAACCGGTTCCCGCGAGCGCATCCGGGTGCGGGTGCTGTGTACGGATTCCCGGGTGACTTTCTGGGTGCATGACCATACCCCGGGCTTCGAGTGGCCGGCCCACATCGCCCTGCCCGAAGGCGACAGCGAGAACGGCCGCGGCCTCTTCCTCATGACTTCGCTGATGGAGGAGGTTCATTACTTCCGGGGCCGGCAGGAGAACATGCTTTATCTTGTGCGCACCCGGGGATTGCCGGCCGTCAGTCCCGAAGGAGCGACCGTACCGACGGCGGATGAATTGCGCCGCAAGGCGCTGGAGGATGAGCAAATCATCACCGACATGGCGGAGGAGCTGAGCTTCTGCTACGAGAGCCTCGCGGCGATTTTTCGGCACAGTGCCGAGCAGGGAAACGGCACCACCAAGGCGGACTTCGCACGCCGGTTGCTCAACGACTTGCTCCAGATCATCGTGGCCGACTGGTATGTGCTGCGCCTGCTGCCCGCCCACGGTGAGGTGTTGAATTTTCTCGCCGCCTCCGAGCCGTACTTCAGCGAGCGCCCGCTGCACTTTCCCGAGGCAGCGGACACTGCCCGGTCGGTCGAAGTCGAAGCGGCGGTGACCCGGCAGAATGTCTGGTTCGATCAGCATCGTCCGCTGAGTTCGGATGATCCGCTGGCCAAGATGAAACCGGGGGCCACCGGGGTCGTGCATCCGATCTTTTTTGGCGAACGCCTCATGGGCACGCTCGTCCTGGGCCGCAATCTGGACCGCACGCCGTTCACGGCCGGCCAGTTGAACGTCGTCGGCACGTTCTCGGACTTTCTGGCGATCCAGTTCGTCAACGCGGAGATTCAGGAAAGTTTGATTCACAGCCGGTTGAACGAGCGCGAGATCGAGATCGCACGGGCCATTCAACAATCCCTCATCCGACGCGAGCTGCCCGCCGCCACCGGGATCGAACTGGCCGGCCATTGTGAAAGCGCGCGACAGGTCGGCGGCGATTTCTTCGACGTGATCGAGTGCGGGAACGACCAATTGCTGCTGGTGGTGGCGGATGTCATGGGCAAAGGCGTGCCGGCGGCCATGTTTGCCGCCATCCTGCGCAGTCTTTTCCGGGCGCTGCCCTGGGGGGATTTCCGGCCGTCGCAGTTGCTGAACCAGGCCAACCGCCTGTTGTACGAGGATCTTTCCGCCGTGGACATGTTCATCACCGTCCAGGTGTTGCACATCGATGCGATCGCCCGCCGGGTGCGGGTGGCCAACGCCGGTCATTGCCCCGCCCTGCTGTCCGGTCTGCCCGGTGAAGCAGCCCAGGCGCTGGCCCCCGACGGCGTGCCACTGGGCGTGCTGCAAGATGCGGAATTCAGCGACCAGGAGGTGACCCTGTCGCCGGGCACGCGGCTGCTGGCCTATACCGATGGCCTGGTGGAAACCCGCAACCTGGCCGGTGAACTCTACGGTTACGAGCGGCTCAACGAGTGGCTCATTAAAGCCGCCGCCGAAGGCCTCGGTGTTCAGCAGATGAAGCAACGGTTGATCGAGGAATTGTCTCGGTTTCAGGAGAGCGACCTGTTACAAGACGACCAGACGTTTTTGATTCTGGCGGGTTAGCATGACGAAAGAACCTTTCACTATTCTCGTGGTCGATGACGAGCCATACATGATCCGGCTCCTGCAACATCATATTGAGCGGGCCGGCTACCGGCTGGTGAAAGCGACAAACGGCCGGGAAGCCTTGGAGCGCATCGAGGAAGATCAGCCTGACTTGATCATCATGGATGTGATGATGCCGGAAATCAACGGCCTGGAGGTGCTCGCCCAACTGCGCAAACAGGAGCAAACCAAGCACCTGCCGGTCATCATAATGACCGCCAACGCCCAGCGTTTCACCCGCGAGCAGGCCGAGGCCGCAGGCGTGTCCGCGTTTCTGACGAAACCCTTCAGTCCCACCCAGCTCATGACAGAAGTGCGGCGGCACCTGGACAACCCGGGCTCGCCGCCAGCGTGAAGGCTTTTCAAGCCTCACCCCTCCGCTAACCTGCGGCCATGGCGCTCGTGCGCATCTTGGTGGATGGCTACAGCCTCCTGCACAACTGGCCGGAACTGGCACCCGGCCGGGCGCGTCATTCCATGGCCGCCCGCGACGAACTGATCGCCATGCTCACCCAATACCAGGATGCCATCGGCACGCCCATGACAGTGGTGTTCGACGGGGGCGGCGCGCCGAAAGGCACCACGGCGGCCCGTTCAACTCCCGAGATGGAGGTTCTTTATTCAAAGGCTGGTCAGACGGCCGATGACATCATCGAACGGGTCACTCATCGGCTCCTGCGCTATGGCGAAGTGCTGGTGGTGACCGATGACCACGCGGAGCGGGATACGGTGATTTCCCTGGGGGCCACCACTGCGGCTTGCGACCTGTTCATTACCCAGATCCACCACGCAATCAAGGAATTGCGACTCGACCTGGGACGGCTCAATGAACGCGAACAACGGGCGTTCAAGCGCGGCGGTCCCGCCCGGTAAACATTACAATCATGGCCTCAGATATTGTCGATTTGCAGCCGGTTCCAACCGAAAAGGTGCTTTACACCCGTGCCCCCGGCTCCTAATGTCGCGGGCTTTACGAAACCGAATTGAGACAGGTTCACATGGACAAAACGAAGACTGTGGCGAATTTTCGCCTGCATGAAAAAGACACCGGCTCGGCCGATGTCCAGGTTGCGATTCTGACCGAACGCATCAACGAACTGAACGAGCATTTGCAGAAGAACATCAAGGATCACAGCTCCCGCCGGGGGTTGATCATGATGGTCGGCAAGCGCCGCCGGTTGCTGGATTATCTGCACAGCACCGACACCAGCCGTTATCAGAAGCTCACGAAGGAGCTGGGTCTGCGCCGTTAATCTCCCCGCCCCCGCGAGGGGGCATTCCCGATTTATCGCGGGTGGGGCGGTCAACGCGAACTGTTCCTCCCGTTTTCCCCAATCCCAAATTCGCGATGAACTCATCCCCGTCGGCGTCCGGGCAATTTCGATCAGCATCCGCTTTCACGGATGTTCACCGAAGTTTCCCGCGGCTGGCGGGGATATTACTTATCCCTAAACATGCCAGAACAAGTCAGCATCCCCGTCGGGGGACAATCCCTCATCATTGAAACCGGCAAGATCGCCAAGCAAGCCGACGGTGCCGTAACCGTCCGCCTCGGCGAGACCATCGTGCTCGTCGCCGCCGTCGCCGCCACCAAGCCCAAGGAAGGGCTCGATTTCTTCCCCCTGACCGTCGATTACCGTGAGAAAGCCGCCGCCGCCGGGCGTTTCCCGGGTGGCTATTTCAAGCGCGAAGGCCGGCCGACCGAGAAGGAGATTCTCACCTGCCGGCTCACGGATCGTCCGATCCGCCCGCTCTTTCCAAAGGGCTGGTTCAACGAAGTCCAGGTGCAAAGCCTCGTGCTCAGCGCCGACGGTGAAAATGATCCGGACATCCTCAGCATCGTCGGCGCATCCGCCGCGCTCACGGTCAGCGACATCCCCTGGGATGGCCCGCTCGGGGCCGTGCGCATCGGCCGCATCAACGGCCAGTTCATCGCCAACCCGACAAACGAGCAGCGCAAGGAGAGCGATCTCGACCTGATCTACGTCGGCAACGCGAAGGACATCGTGATGTTCGAGGGCAGCGCGAAGGAGATCAGCGAGGCGGACTTCAGCGCCGCGCTTCAGTTCGGCCATGAGGCCTGCCAGCCGCAGATCGCCGCGCAGAAGGAACTCGCCGCCAAAGCCGGCAAGGCCAAGCGCTCGATCAACGTCTTCAGCGTGCCGGATGAGATTTTTGCCGATGCGAAGGCGCTGGCCGGGGACCGCATGGTGCCCGCGCTGCTCACCCCCGGTAAGCTCGCCCGCGAAGCCGCGTGCAAAGCCATCCAGGAAGAGGTCGGCTTGAAGCTCGTCGAGAAGTACGGTGCCGAGAAAGTCACGTCCCAAGTCATCAAGGAAGCCTTCTATTACCTCCAGAAGGAAGGCGTGCGTGGCCTGGTCCTGAATGAAGGCAAACGCCTCGACGGTCGCAGCGCCACGGCCATTCGCCCATTGAACTCCGAGCTGGGCCTGCTGCCCCGCGTGCATGGTTCGGCCTTGTTCTCGCGCGGCGAAACCATGGCCATGGCCTTGGTCACGCTCGGCACCACCGAGGACGCCCAGGAATTCGATTCCTACACGGGTGGCGAGACCGAGAAGAAGTTCATCCTGCACTACAACTTCCCCAAGTACTCCGTTGGCGAAACCGGCCGCATCACCGGCCCCGGCCGCCGCGAGATCGGCCACGGCGCGCTCGCCGAGCGTTCCATCGAGCCCGCACTGCCGATGGACGAATATCCGTACGCCGTCCGCATCACCAGCGAGATCATGGAGTCGAACGGCTCGACCTCGATGGCGAGCGTTTGTTCGGGTTCCCTGGCGCTGATGGATGCAGGAGTGCCGCTCAAGAGTCACGTCGGCGGCATCTCGGTCGGCATCTGCACCGAGTTCAACGAGCAGAAGGAAATCTCCCGCTACCAGCTTCTTACCGACATCATCGGCTGGGAGGACGCGTTCTGCGACATGGATTGCAAGATCGCCGGCACCGAGAAAGGCATCACCGGCTTCCAGCTCGACCTCAAGCTCAAGGGCCTGCCGCACAAGATCATGACCGAGGCGCTCGCCCAGGCGAAGACCGCGCGCTTGGAGATCATCGAGCACATGAAGAGCGTGATCGCCGCGCCGCGTCCCGACATCAGCAAGTACGCCCCGCGCATCAAGACGGTGAAGATCAACCCCGAGAAGATCGGCGCGCTCATCGGCCCCGGCGGCAAGAACAT
>CAYXDZ010000069.1:0-2338 GCA_964463815.1 uncultured Verrucomicrobiota bacterium
GGCGAGAGCGACGGTGGACTCCAACCGGCAGCAGGTGATCGTCGAACGCGCCGGCAAGCCATTCCTGCTTTACGACTGGGGACGCGACGAATTCGTACTCCATCGATTCGGCATGCGGACCAACACCAGCTCCGACCTCTGGGATCCGACTCGAACAGCCCCGGCCTGGTGGTCGCCCGAGCTTCTGCCGGTGCAGCAGAAATGATTTTGGCTCGGCGGAATGATCGCCCTACCATCGGGGCGCATGAGCAATGTCGCCATTGTGGGCGATGGAGTCACCGGGTTGGTCGCCGCGTTTGAACTGAAGCTGCGGCGTGCCGTTCATCCTGTCCGAGGCGTCGTATCGCGTGGGCGGTGTCATACAGACGCAGCGCGTCGCACCTGAAAGCGCTGGCGGCAAAGCAAACCGAGACGGAAGCTGCGCTGTCCGCTTTCACCCACGTCCGTCTCAGCCGTGTCCCGCCCCTGCAGGGCGGGGGAATTGGTTTGGACAGCCTGTGCCGGGGCTGCACTCCGGGCGATTACATCGCGGCCTAACCGGCCGCGATGACCCGAGGGCCGAAAGCCCGCCATGTGAAAGCCCGGCCTGAAAGGCCGGGTAAACCGACCCCACAAACCCAACGAGCCCTGCAAGGGCGTCCCAGGCATGTCCCAGTCCCTCGCCAACATTGTCGTCCACCTCTTTTTCAGCACGAAAGCCCGCCGCCCGCTCTTGCGTGACCCGGAGCGCGGCCAGCTTCACGCCTACATCACCGGCGTCCTCAAGAACCACGACTCAGTTTTGATTGAGATCAATTCCGTGCGCGACCACCTCCACATCCTGTTCGCGCAATCAAAGAATCATGCCTCGGCCAAAATCGTGGAGCAGGTCAAAACGGCGTCGTCAGGTTGGATCAAGACCCTCGACCCGTGGTATGCGGACTTCGCCTGGCAGAGTGGCTATGGCGCGTTCAGCGTAAGTCCAACGCACGTCGAGGCGGTGCGGGAATACATTCGCAATCAGGCCGAGCACCACCGGCAGGAGGATTTTCAATCCGAGTTTCGCCGGTTCTGCGAGAAGAACCGCAAACCGTTGGACGAACGATATGCGTGGAAATGAACGGGGCCGACCAGTCCCGCCCTTACAGGGCGGAGGAAGGTTTGTTGGCTCACGTTCCCGGCCCTTCAGGCCGGGCTGTCACATCACGGGCTTTCAGCCCGCCGGGCAATGCCACCTCGCAGAAATGATTTTGGCTCGGCGGGAGGCTCGCCCTACCGGGGGCGCATGAGCAATGTCGCCATTGTGGGCGATGGAGTCACCGGGTTGGGCGCCGCGTCTTGACCCCCGCCGCTTTCCCCGCCACGTTCGCCCCGCTTTGGCCGCCAAGTCGCAAAGCCCGGTTTCCGGCATCATCGAGTCCCTGGTTGAAGCTCCCGCGGTGCAGGCCCTGCGCCAGCGCGTCGAGCAGGGCGGCGCATTGTCGCTGACCGGTGTGACGGCTGCCGCGCAGCCCGCCATTGCCGCCTTGCTCCAATGTTGGTTTCCCGGTCGCCCGTTGCTGATTGTCACCGAGGCGTTGCGCGCCCAGGAACAGTTTCAGCAGGATCTGGAAACGTGGCTGGGAACCGGAGATCGGAGATCGGAGATCGGAGATCGGGGTGGTGGATACCCCCAACTCCCATCTTCCATCTCCCATCTCCGAACCTTGTTCTTCCCCGACTGGGAAATCCTGCCCCTCGAGGACAAGCTGCCGCACCTCGACGTGATCAGCGACCGGCTCAAGACGTTGATGGCGCTCACCGACGGAAGGGCGAGACTCTTGTCGCCCAGCAAAGGGAGCGAAACGGGACGAAAAGAGGGCGGCAGGAGTCCCGCCCTTCCGATCATCACCAATGTCGTCGCGCTCACGCAGCGGACGTTCGCACCGGACGAGCTGCGGCGGCGGATGAAGTCGCTGGCCAAGGGCGACCGGCTGGACCCGCTCGATCTGGTCGAGTGGCTGGAGGATCAAGGCTACGAACCCGAGGTGCAGGTCAACGAGCCGGGTCAGATCGCGTTGCGGGGCGGGATCGTCGATGTCTATCCGCCGTCCAGCCCGTGGCCGGTCCGACTGGAGTTTTTCGGCGATGAACTGGAGTCGTTGCGCTTCTTCGATCCAATTCAGCAGACTTCACGCGAAGAGATTGCAGCAGTCAGCATCCCGCCGGCGGGGGAGTTTGGGTTGTTGAAACGTGCCACGAACGTTACCCGGCCTGCCACGCTGCTGGATTACCTGCCGCCGGAGACAATGGTCCTGTTGTGCGAGCCCGAGAAACTCGCCGAGCACGCGGCACATTACGCGGAGTCGATGCCGGACGA